>DATNJP010000387.1:0-8407 GCA_035603855.1 Luteibacter sp.
CGCGCCCGCAGGTGCTGGAGCCCGTGGTGGACCTGGAGGTGTCGATCCCGGATCACTACGTGGGCGATGTCACCGGCGGCCTTGCTTCGCGCCGCGCGCAGATCATGGGCACCGATTCCCTGCGTGGCGGCGAGACCCTGATCAAGGCGCGCGTCCCGCTGGCGGAGCTAACCGACTACCCGACGCAGTTGAAAGCCATGACCGGAGGCCAGGGCCGCTACGCAATGGAGTTCAGCCACTACGACATCGTGCCACCCGGCGTGCAGAAGAAACTGGCCGAGGCATGGAAGCCAAAACTCGACGACGATTGACGTGATGGTGGGCAGGAGCGCGCTGGGCGCGCTCCTGCCGTTCCGGTCAGGCGGCGAGGGCCTTGATCAGCGTTTCCGTGAAGGCCGGGATGTCGTCGGGCTTGCGGCTGGTGATGAGGTTACCGTCCTGCACGACCTGGCTGTCCTCCCATGTCGCACCCGCATTCCCCAGGTCCTGCTTCAGCGAAGGCCACGACGTGATCTTCTTGCCTTTCACCAGGCCCGCGTTGATCAACGTCCACGGACCGTGGCAGATCGCCGCCACGGGCTTGCCCGCCCCGGCGATGGACTTCACCAGGCCCACGGCCTTTTCATCGGTGCGCAGCTTGTCGGGATTGATGACGCCGCCGGGCAAGAGGATGGCGTCGTATTTGCCGGCATCGGCCTTGTCGAGGTGAACGTCGACCGCGACCTTGTCGCCCCAGTCCTTCACGTTCCAGCCCTTGATCTGGCTGGCGTCGCCCGGCGCGATGACATCGACCTTCGCGCCGGCCTCTTCGAGCAGTCGCTTGGGCTCGGTCAGTTCGGACTGTTCGAAACCGTCAGTAGCCAGCACCGCGATGCGGCGGCCCTCGAGTCGTTTGCTTGCCATGGAGTCTCTCCTCGGGAAGGTCCAGCGAGGATGGAAACCGGCGCATGAGCGGGGCGTCGCGCGAGTGTCGGCGCCCCGTGTGCAAACGTGAAGGGGCTCAGGCGGCCTTGCGCTTGGGCTTGAGCATCGTGCCGATGCACTTGGGCGAGCCACAACGGCAGCCCCACACCTTCTTCAGGCGCGCGGTGTGCGGCATGTCCAGCGTGATGCCGTAGTCGTAGGTGAGTTCTTCACCCGGCGCGATATCGCGAATTGCCTCGATGATCACGCGGTCGTTCTTCGACGGCTTGCCTTCCACGGCTTCCTCGATCAGCGCCTGGCAGTTCGGATCGCAGCTGTGGTTGATCCAGCGCGCGGTGTTGCCATTGCTGTTGCCGTCGACGATGAAGCGCTCGTTGAGGGTGAACAGGAAGGTGTGGCCGGTCTCACCGCCGTCGCCGTAGCGCTTGTCGGCCTGGGCGTGGGTGATGCGATCGCCCTTGTATTCGATGATCTCGTCTCCGGCCTTGATGGGCGCGGTGGCGAAGACGCCGTTTCCGTGGATGGGGGAACGTCGTGCGGCGATACGTCGGGTCATAGGGAAATCGAAGGTGTCGGAGATAATCGCTGATGATGCCTGCAAGCCACCCGCTTGGGAACCGCGTTTGAAACGCACGTCTCGCGCGCATCGTCACCCGGCGCTACCATCGAACAACTGTTCGACTCCCCTTGCCGGAAGCCCCAGGGAATGACTTCGATCGTCCGCCATCCCATCGTTCGTGCCGCGCTCCTCGCGGGCGTGGCCTTGCTGGCCGCCTGCGGGCCCGCGAAGAAAAGCGTGTTCCCGCCGTCCGTGACCCTGCAGGAGGTTGCCGCCAAGCCCGGCGGCGTCTGGCATATGACCTTGCGGATCCGCAACAACAGCTACGGCGGCATGTCGTTCGAGACCTTCCAGGGCACGCTGCGGATCGGCGACCTCGGCGGCGTGTTGCTGGACGCGAAGGTGGACCAGGACATCCCCTCGTTCGCCGCCGACGTGGCGACCATCGACCTCTTGCCGACCGCCGAGATGTCGAAGGCCCTGGCCGAGCTCGCCGCCAAGGGCAGCTCGGGTGCGCTGGCCTACAGCATCGATGGCCGTATCAACGCCACGCCGGAGAAGGAAGAAAAATCGCGCTCCTTTCCGGTGCACGGCAAGAACTGGCTCTCACCGGTGCCGGGCATTCCCGACACCTACCGCTCGCCCTGACCTCCATCACGCCGCGCCTGGCGCGGCCGCCCAGGATTTCCACGTATGACGATCTACAAAGCCCCCCTCGACGACATGCGCTTCGCGCTCTACGACGTCCTCGGAGTCGAATCCGTGCTTGGCCGCCTCGACGGCGGTGAAGGTCATACGCGCGACCTCCTGGACGCGGTGCTGGACGAGGCGGCACGCTTCAACGAGCAGGTGCTGGCCCCGATGAACGCGCCGGGCGACGAGGAAGGCTGCCACTACGACAAGGCCACCCGGTCGGTCACCACGCCCAAGGGCTTCAAGGAAGCGTATCGGCAGTACGCCGAGGGTGGGTGGGCGGGGCTCACCGCGCGCGAGACGTTCGGCGGACAAGGCCTGCCCGAAGTGGTCGGTTCGCTGGTCATGGAGATGATCGACTCGGCCAACCTCGGCTGGAGCCTCTATCCGCTGCTTTCGCATGGATCCATCAACGCCATCGAACACCACGGCGAGGCATGGCATAAGGATGTCTTCCTGAAGCCCCTCATCGAGGGCCGCTGGACCGGAACGATGTGCCTCACCGAACCGCAGGCCGGCTCGGACCTCGGCCTGCTGAAGACCCGCGCCGAACCCAATGCGGACGGCAGCTATCGGGTCACCGGCACCAAGATCTTCATCAGCGCCGGCGAACACGACTTCGCCGAGAACATCGTGCACCTCGTGCTGGCGCGCCTTCCCGACGCGCCGGCGGGCAGCCGCGGCATCTCCATGCTGGTGGTGCCCAAGTTCAAGGTCGGCAAGGACGGCGCGATGGGCGAGCGCAACACGGTGGCCGCCGGTGCCATCGAGCACAAGATGGGCATCCGCGGGGCGGCGACCTGCGTCATGAACTTCGACGACGCCGAGGGCTGGCTCATCGGTCCCGCGCACAAGGGCCTCATGGCCATGTTCACCATGATGAATGGCGCGCGCCTCGGCGTCGGCATCCAGGGCCTGGGACTCTCCGAGCGCGCCCTGCAGAACAGCCTCAACTACGCCCGCGAGCGCCTGCAGATGCGTGCGCTGTCCGGCCCACGGTTGCCTGACAAACCCGCCGACCCGCTCACCGCGCATCCCGATGTACGCCGCATGCTGCTCACGCAGCGCGCGTTCGTGGAAGGCGGCCGCATGCTCGTGGCCTACGCCTCGCTGCAGACGGACATCGAGGCACGCGACGCCGACCCGGAGGCACGCAAGGCCGCCGGTGAGCTGCTCTCCTTCCTGATTCCCATCGTGAAGGGACTGCTCACCGAAGCGGCGCAGGAATGCACGAAGGAAGCGCTGCAGATCTTCGGTGGCCATGGCTACATCGTCGAGCACGGCATGGAGCAGTTCGTCCGCGACGCCCGCATCATCACCCTGTACGAAGGCACCACGCAGATCCAGGCACTGGACCTGCTCGGCCGGAAGATCATGCAGTTGCAGGGCGCGGGCCTGAAGCATTTCCTCGGCGAGATCTCGGCGTTCTGCGAAGCGAACCAGGCCAACGACACGGTGAAGGCCTTCATCGGCCCACTGGCCGTGGCAGCGAAGACCTGGGGCGACCTCACCCAGGCCATCGCCCAGAAGTCGCAGGCAAACCCCGAGGAGCTGGGTGCCGCCGCGGTCGACTACCTGTATTTCTCCGGCTACGTGAGCCTCGCCTATTTCTGGGCGAAGGCCGTTCTCGCCGCCGGAGGTTCCGCCCTGTCCGCCGATGCGAAGCAGTCGAAACGCGACACCGCCACGTTCTACTTCACCCGCATCCTGCCGCGTATCCACGTGCACAAGGCGGCGATCGAAGCGGGCGTGGCGACGTTGCCCGAGGTGCTCTGACGCGGCCCGGTACGCGCGCCTCTTCTGAGACAGGGGCGCGCGCCTACGACCTTATGGGGCTTTCCCCGGCATCCGTGAAGGTGTAGAAAAAGGTTTCCGCCCGGACCATGAGCCACGACGGTGCCTGACACGATGAGCGATTCCACGTTCCTGATCCGTCTCGCCGAGAGCGATGACGACGAGTTCATCCTCGGCCTGGTCCCCCGTTTCATCGACTTCCCCCTGCCCAACGGGCGCAGCCGCAGCGACTGCCTCAAGGGCATCGAGACGGACCTGGTGCGGCACCTGGACGAACAGCCGTCCAATAGCTACATCTTCGTCGCCGAGAACGAAGACGGCGAAGCCGTGGGGTTCGTGCACCTGCAGAAGACCAAGGACTTCTTTACCCACCGCGACAACTGCCACATCTCGGATATCGCGGTCGCGAAGGATTACGAAAGCCTCGGCGTGGGCAAGTTCCTGCTCGACCATGCCTATGCGTGGGCCAAGGAACATCGCTGCCAGTTCGTGACCCTCGCCGTGTTCCCCGGCAACGAGCGGGCCCGCGACCTGTACCTCAAGCACGGCTTCGACACCGACCTCATGCGGATGGCCAAACCCGTTCGCTGAGCAAAAAAAAGGCCGCCCTGGGGCGGCCTTTCTTTGCCTGGCGGAACGAGGTCCCTCAGGACTTCGCCGTGGCGTCTTCCTGGCGCTCACGCACGTCGAGGCGAGCCGCCATGCGGTCGATGTTCGCCAGCGACACCAGGTGTGCGTAGATCCAGCCGAAAGCGCCTTCACGCAGGAACTCGTGGGCGGTCTTTTCGTCCAGGCTGCGCAGCTTCTCTTCGTTGATCACGAACAGGCCGTTGAGGTTGATGCCCTTGCCTTCCTTCTGCAGGGTGATGGTGCGCGGCTCGAGCAGGTTGTGCTCGCGCAGCTTGCCCATGAACCACTGCGTGCGGGCGACGTGGTCCTGGAACTCGCCCAGGAACTTCACGGCGTTGGTGAGGGCCGGCGCGTCGGTGCCGTCTTCGTTGAAGAGGCGCTCGCCTTCGCTGTCGTTGAAGCCTTCATAGGCTTCGTCGAGGAAAACGGTGAAGTCGTCGCCTTCGGTGCCGGCCGGCTTCTCGGCCAGCACGAACGGATAGCGGCGCACGAAAGCGGGGACATAGATGCCCTGCTCCCAGAAGCCGTTGTCGCCAACGAGCAGGTTCTCGCCCTGACGCAGGCCGAGCAGGGCCATCGGGCCCGCTTCTTCCATCGTGTTGCCGGCGAACAGGATCGGGAAGTCGCGCGCGGCCGGCGCGAATTCGACGCCCGTGAGCGGCACGGAGTGCGCGGTCGCGGCGAAACGGATGTTGTTCACGGCCTTCAGGCGCAGGTCGCGGTGTGCGGTGCGGTTCAGCGGAACCGGACGCTCATAGAAAAGCACTTCTGCCACTGTGTAACCCTCATGGACCCGTCGGACCTGGGAAGCCACCCCGGCCCCCCTTCCAAACCCGCCGGGCTTCGAATGCGAACGCCCACTATAACAGTGGCAGATGACAGGAAAAGCCCCCGCAAGAAGCGTACCGGGGGTGATTTTCTGTCGCAATTATCGGCTATGCTCGGGTCGAAGGCCCTTGTTGGGCCGAGGATCGACGGTCGATCCGCACGGAGTTCGGCTTGCTGGAACGCTCTTTCGCAGATGTGAAGGACGAGACACGATGACGATGGAAGTGCTCCAAGAGGACCTGCCGAGGGTGTCGGCATTGCACGCGACGAGGGTGCTTTCCCTCGACGCGGCAGGTCGCATCCTGGACTGGATCAGTTGGCAGGACGCGGTCTGCCTGTATGTGCGCGGCGTGGTGGCCTGGACCCTGGGCGACCCCTGCGTCACTGTCCGTGGCGGCGTGAGCCGGGCCAGCGGCCTGCGCAGCAGCCTTCAGCTCCACCCGATCGTGGCCAGCACCGGCCACTGCCGCGAGCACGCGATCGATCCGGCCCCGGCCCTGACCAATACCGCCCTGTTCGCCCGCGACCGGCACATCTGCCTGTATTGCGGCCACCAGTACACCCGCCACGAGCTGACCCGCGACCACGTGGTGCCCCTGTCCAAGCGGGGTGCCGACGAGTGGGAGAACGTGGTCAGCGCCTGCCTGGCCTGCAACCTGCGCAAGAGCAACCGTACGCCGCAGCAGGCCAACATGCCGCTGCTGGCGGTGCCCTACCGGCCCAGCTGGGTGGAGCACCTGATCCTTTCGAACCGCAATATCCTGGCCGACCAGATGGAATTCCTGGTCAGCCACCTGCCCCGCGACCGCCGCCCGGCCTGAGCCGGGCCCGAATCGCCCGCAAGGATTCACACCCAGTCCCTTGCCCCGGCCCTTCCGGAGGCGAACAATAGGCGGATGAACGACCTCTCCCGTTACCCTTACCTGGCGCAGATCGAGTCGCCGGAGGACCTCCGGCGCTTTCCGGTGGACGAACTGCCGGCGATCGCCGACGAACTGCGCCGCTACCTGATCGAGGCCGTCGCCTCCTCGGGCGGCCACTTCGGCGCGGGCCTGGGCGTCGTCGAACTGACGGTCGCGCTGCACCACGTCTTCGAGACCCCGCGCGACCGCCTGGTCTGGGACGTCGGCCACCAGTGTTATCCGCACAAGATCCTTACCGGTCGCCGTGACAGGATCACGACGATCAAGAAGAAGGACGGCCTCGCGCCGTTCCCGAGCCGCGACGAGAGCGAGTACGACACCTTCGGCGTCGGCCACTCGTCCACGTCGATCTCGGCCGCGCTCGGCATGGCCGTGGCCCTGCAGCACAAGGGCGACCCGCGCAAGGTCGTCGCCGTGATCGGCGACGGCGCGATGACCGCCGGCATGGCCTTCGAAGCCCTGAACCATGGCGGCGACATCGAGCCGAACATGCTCGTGATCCTCAACGACAACGGCATGTCGATCAGCGAAAACGTCGGCGCGATGACCAAGATGATGGCCCGCGCGATGTCGAGCCGTACGCTCAACGCATGGCGCGAGCGGGCGAAAAAAGCGATGCCGCGCGAGTCGTTCTTCGGCCGCTTCTTCAAGCGCTGGGAAGAACACGCCAAGGGCATGTTCGTGCCCTCCACCCTCTTCGAGGAACTGGGCTTCCATTACACCGGTCCCATCGACGGCCACAACATGGCCCAGCTGGTGAACGCACTGGAGACGGTGAAAGACCTTCCCGGTCCGCAGCTGATCCACGTGATGACGACCAAGGGCAAGGGCTACGAGCCTGCCGAAAAGGCACAGATCGAGTACCACGCCGTGGGTCCGTTCGATCCCGTCGCCGGCCTGGTCAAGAAGGGCGCGCCGGCGAAGCCGACGTATACCGACATCTTCAGCGACTGGCTCTGCGACATGGCCGCGGCTGACGAGCGCCTGCTCGGCATCACACCGGCGATGCGCGAAGGCTCGGGCCTGGTGCGCTTCTCGCGCGAATACCCGCAGCGCTACTTCGACGTGGCGATCGCCGAGCAGCACGCGGTGACGCTCGCCGCCGGCATGGCCGTCGAAGGCGCCAAGCCGGTGGTGGCGATCTATTCCACCTTCCTGCAGCGTGCGTATGACCAGGCCATCCACGACGTGGCCCTGCAGGATCTGGACGTCACCTTCGCGATCGATCGCGCGGGCGTCGTCGGCCCGGATGGCGCGACACACTCCGGCAGCTTCGATCTCTCGTTCATGCGCTGCCTGCCGAACATGGTGATCATGGCGCCGGCCGACGAGAACGAATGCCGCACCATGCTCAGCACGGGTTTCCATTACAACGGCCCCGCCGCGGTGCGTTATCCGCGCGGCACCGGCCCGGGCGCGAAGCTCGCTACCACGCTGGATACCTATCCGATCGGCAAGGCCGAAGTACGTCGTCGCGGCCATCACGGCCTGGCCATCCTGTCCTTCGGCACCATGCTCGCGCCTGCCGCGGTCATCGCCGCCGAAGTCGACGCCACGCTGGTGAACATGCGCTTCGTGAAGCCGCTGGATGAGGAGCTGATTCTCGAACTGGCGCGCGCGCACAAGGCGTTCGTCACCATCGAAGACAATGCGATCGCGGGTGGCGCGGGAACGGCCGTGGCGGAGTGCCTCGCCGCGAACGGCGTCACCCTGCCGATCCAGCACCTGGGTCTTCCGGACGTCTATCTGGATCACGGCAGTCGCGAGGAAGTGCTGACGATGGCCGGACTCGATCTGCCGCAGATTCGTAACGCGATTCGCGCGCGCTTTCCGCAGTTCGTGGATACGCCGGTGGCTAGCGCCGGGTAATTCCGGCGCCTATTTAACGACGTTCAAAGCCCTCAAAACCAGAGCCAACCGGCGAGCAGGGCGAGCGCATCGAAAGCGCAAAGCAGGATCGACCAGCGGGTCGCCCAGCAAATCCATAGGGTCACCCGGTCTGCGCCACTCATGCGCTCTTGAAAGAGGGCATTCCACCCGATCTGGACGCGACCTC
>DATNJP010000388.1:0-22564 GCA_035603855.1 Luteibacter sp.
GTCCCTGCGGCATCAGCAGCGCGTCGCCGGTCTGTAGCGGAAAGAGCATGCCGTCTTCGGTGCGAAGCAGGACGGGACCCCGTCCGATGAAGTGGAATTGGGCTCGCCCCGGTGCGGAACCAAAAGAGACACCGAAAGGCCGCGCCACCTCGATCCGCCGGTACTGGACGCCGAACAGGCGCATGCCCAGGAGCAGTTCGCTGGCCGGGTCGGGATCGTGGGCGAGTACGGGCGCTGGCATGCTCATGGTCGGACGCATGATCAATAATCGAAGACTTCGCATCATATACCGTCCGGCGCTCGACGTTTAACCTGCCGTTTTCCCCCTTGTTGGACGGAAGCGACATGAATACCTGTGTGGAAGCCGCCGACGCGGCGCCGGAGGAGGCCCCGGCGGCCTGGGGCGCGGTCTTCGCAATGACCCTGGGCGTGTTCGGCCTCATCACGGCCGAGTTCCTTCCCGCGAGCCTGCTCACGCCGATGGCATCGAGCCTCGGCGTGACCGAGGGCATGGCGGGGCAGACCGTCACGGCGACGGCGGCGATCGCGCTGGTGACGAGCCTGGCCATTTCGGTGATCACCCGTAATACCGACCGGCGCTTTGTCCTGTTGGCCTTCTCGGTGCTGCTGATCGGCTCGAATCTGCTGGTCGCGTTCGCGCCGAGCCTCACCGTCGTCCTGCTTGGGCGTGTGTTGCTCGGCATCGCGATCGGCGGCTTCTGGACGATGTCCGCCGCCACGGCCATGCGCCTGGTGCCCGAGGCGATGGTGCCTCGCGCACTGTCCATCATCTTCAGCGGCGTGTCCGTCGCCACGGTGGCGGCCGCGCCACTCGGCAGCTATTTCGGTCACCTGATCGGATGGCGCAACGTCTTCCTCATCGCGACGGTGATCGGCGTGTTCGCCTTTATCTGGCAACTGTTCACGCTGCCGCGCATGGCACCCACGGGTGCCGCACGCATGGGCACCCTCGTCGAGGTCATGAAGCGTCCGGCAATGCGCATGGGCATGGTCGCGGTGATCCTTGTCTTCACCGGGCACTTCGCGTTCTTTACCTACCTGCGGCCGTTCCTGGAGACGGTGACAGGCGTCAGCGTCAATGGGTTGTCCGGCATGCTTCTCGGTTTCGGTGTCGCGAATTTCATCGGCACCTCGCTGGCTGGTTTCGTGCTCGAACGCAACCTTCGCCTGACCCTGATTCTCATGCCGCTGGCGATGGGCCTGATCGCCCTCGCGCTCGTCCTGCTCGGCCGCGCGCCGGTCGCCGACGCGATCCTCGTCGCGCTCTGGGGCATGGCATTCGGCGGCGTGCCCGTGGCCTGGACCACGTGGATCACACGCACCGTACCGGACGAGGCGGAGAGCGGCGGCGGCCTGATCGTCGCGGCCGTGCAGCTGGCGATCACGCTCGGTGCAGCCGTCGGTGGCGTCGTGTTCGATGCGTCCGGTGCGAAGGGTGTCTTCGTGGGCAGCGCGGTGGCCTTGCTGGTAGCCGCGGCGACCATCTCCACGCGATTGCACCCCGTTACCGCCTCGGCCAGGAGCGACGACTTCGTGGCGGAAGCCGATGAGGCCTGATGCATTGACCCTCGCGCTATCCGCGAGGACAATTCGCGCCAATTCCCCCAAGACGGGCAAACCCATGAAAGACGACCCTCGCAGGTTCGCTTCACATACGTAGCACCGTCTTCCGGAAGCCGGATGAGGTGCAGAACCATCCGGCTTTCGTTTCCCACGCGATAGCCCTCCAGCACGATGACGGGGGCCCCTGGCCCGGTCGCGGAGGTGCAGCATGTTCAGGGTTTTCATCTTTGTTCTGGCGCTCACGGGCAGCCTGATCAGCTGGCCGGGCTTTGCCGCGGGTGGCAGCTACCTCGTGGACGATGCGTCCATCGCACCCGCCTCGCATTGCCAGCTGGAGAGCTGGATGCAGTTCCGCACGGGTGCCCGCACGCTCACGTCGGTACCTGCCTGCTCATGGGGCGACGTGGAATACTCGGCCCAGCTTTCCGGCGGCGTGCACGCGGGCGCGGGTTCCGTGGCCCCGAGTGCCAAGTGGCTCGTCTTCAACGGCTCGCGCGTTTCCACGGCGCTGGATGCCGGTGTCACCGTGCAACGGGGGCAGGTCAGCCTCGCCACCGCTTACGTCGCCACCACGTTCCAGCTGGATCCGGCTGGCCGTTGGTTGGTCAACACCAATGTGGGTGCATCGCACGCGCAGGGACAGTCGACGCGGCGCATCCTCGGTGCGGGCGTCGAGTTCGCCGCGTCGGCCAGTGCGACGTTGCTGGCGGAATTCATCGACACCGCGGGCGCCACGCGAACGATGCAAGCCGGCGTAAGGCTGCCTTTCGGCAATAACAGCATCGATCTCGTGGTGGGCCGTAGCCTCGGTCAACAGGCCGACCGTTGGGTGAACATGGGCCTGAACCTTGCCTTTTGAGAGCGCGCAACTTATTGCGTTCCGAAGACGGCAGAATCCCCCATGGTGTAACCATTCGGCGTCGGCACGCGAATGTCGTGCACACAGGGCGGAACTCCAGGAACCATGACCATCAACTTTTCATGCACCATGTGCGGCCGCTGCTGCCACGGCTTGCGCTTGCCCGTCGGCGTCGACGAGGCCACGGCGTGGCTTCGGGACGGTGGGGAAGTGCAATTGTTCTGTGAGGCCATCCCCTGGCCCGAAGATCCCCCGGCCGACAACCAGCTTGCCTGGTACAAGCGGCGCCGTTCGTTTGGTGCAATGAGCGGCCAGTTGCCGGTGCGTGTCATCGTCTCGTTGATGGCGACGTTCGAAGGTGCCTGTCCGAACCTGCAGCCGGACATGCGCTGTGGCATCTACGAGCGTCGGCCTCGCGCATGTCGCGTTTATCCGGCCGAGGTGAATCCGTTCATTTCGCTCGACCGCGCGGGCAAACTCTGCCCACCGGAGGCGTGGCAGTCCAGCGCGGTGCTGCAGCAGGACGACGGCCAGTGGAACGATCCGGAGGTCGCCGGCGCCATTGTTGGCATGCGCGAGGCGGATGCGCGCGATGCGCAAATCAAGGCACGCTTGTGCGCGATCCTGGGCATTTCGACGAGTGGGCTATCCAACGAAGGCGTGGTGATCCATGCACCGGCACGCGACCGGTTGCTGGCGGCGCTGGACGCGGCGCGCGGGGACGTGGATGACGACGCGGTGTCCGCGTGGCAGGTGGTGTCCAACCGCAAGGGGACGCTCGAGCTGTTGCGCTCGGCAGGCACCGTCTCGTTGCCGGCGACGTCGTTGCAGGATGCGGGAGCGACCTACCTGGGATTCCTCAGCGCGGAATAAGCAGGCGGAACAGCAACGCCACCAGGCCGACGGCGGCCACGCCGCCGGCATAGAGCAGCACGAACCACGCCGCCTGGCGCCAGCGGCCTCGCGCGGCCATCAGTGATAGCCCTCGTCGTCGGGTTTCACCTTGCCGCGGAATACCCAGTAGGCAAGGCTCGTGTAGGTGAGGATGATGGGAATGATGATGGCCGCGCCGACCAGCGTGAACAGCTGGCTGGAACGCGCGGCGGAAGCCGTCCAGATGTCGACCGAGGGCGGAATGATGTTCGGGAAAATGCTGATGATCAGTCCCGAATAGCCGAGGAACAGGATCGCCAGCGTCAGCAGGAATGGTGCGCGGTCGTTGCCTCGGCGCAACTGCACCAGAATCCCCACGAGGCAGGCGATCACCAGCACGGGAACGGGCAGGAAGAAGAACAGATCGGGCAGGGTGAACCAGCGCGTGGCGACCGATTCCTGTCCGGCGATGGTCCAGAGGCTGACGATGCCCACGGTGGCGCCGAGCGTGAGCGTCAGCGGACGCATCAGCAACGCCATGCGCCGCTGGAGTTCGCCTTCGGTCTTCATCAGCAGCCAGCCGCAGCCGAGCGTCGCATACGTCACCAGCAGGCCGAGACCGGTGAACAGGTTGAACGGCGAGAACCAGTCGAATGGGCCGCCGGCGTACTTGCCGTCACGCACTTCCACGCCTTGCAGCAGGGTGCCGAGGATCACGCCCTGGGCGAACGTGGCGACGGCGGAGCCGGTGATGAAGGCCAGGTCCCACAGGTGTTGCGTGCGTCGCGCCTTCGCGCGGATCTCGAAGGCCACGCCACGGAAGATCAACCCGCAGAGCATCGCGATGATGGGAAGGTAGGTGGCCGGCAGCAGAATGGAATAGGCGAGGGGAAACACCGCATAGAGGCAGGCGCCGCCCAGCACCATCCATGTCTCGTTGCCGTCCCACACCGGAGCCACCGTGTTGAGCATCACCTGGCGTTCGCCCTCGCGGTTGAACAGCGGGAAGATCAGGCCGATGCCGAGATCGAAGCCATCCAGCATGACGTACATGAAGACGCCGAATCCGATGATGGCCGCCCAGATGACTGGCAAGTCGATATGCATGGCGGTTACTCGTCGATGGGATCGGTGGGGCGCGACAGTGGGCGGTGGTCGAACCGCTCCTTGCCGCGGCCGGTGTCGGCAGCCGTGCCTTCGCCTTCGTCATGGGGCAGGTCCGGACCCTTGGCCATGAGCTTGAGCATGTAGTAGATGCCCGTGCCGAAGACGAGGAAGTAAACGATCACGAAGATCATCAACGAGGTGCCGACCTGGTTCACAGTGATGGCTGACACGGCATCGCGCGTGCGCATCACGCCATAGACCACCCACGGCTGCCGCCCGGCCTCGGTCGTCACCCAGCCCGCGATCAGCGCGATGAGGCCGGAGGGTCCCATGAACAGGACAAAGCGCTGGAACCAGCGGGTTTCATAGAGGCGACCATGGCGGCGCAATGCGAGTCCGCTCACCGCGAGCAGCAACATGAGCAGGCCCATGCCGACCATGATGCGGAAACTCCAGAAGACGATGGTGGAGTTGGGGCGGTCTTCGGGCGGGAACGATTTCAGGCCCTGGATTTCACCATCCCACGTATGGGTGAGGATGACGCTGCCAAGGTGCGGCACTTTTACCGCATAGTGCGTGGTCTCGGCGGCCATGTCGGGCCAGCCGACGAGGTTGAGCGAGGTGCCGCCTTTTTCGGTTTCCCACAGGCCTTCGATAGCGGCGATCTTCGCGGGCTGGTGCTCGCGCGTGTTCAGACCGTGCGCGTCGCCCACGAACACCTGGATCGGAACGACTACCAGCAGCATCCACAGTGCCATGGAGAACGACTTGCGTACGCCATCGTCCTTGCGTCCGCGCAGCAGATGCCACGCGCCACAGGCGCCGACGATGGACGCGGCCACGATGAACGCGGCCAGCGACATGTGCACGAGGCGATAGGGGAAGGAAGGATTGAAGATGACCTTGAGCCAGTCCGTCGGCACCACCTTGCCGTCGACGATCGCGTAGCCCTGCGGCGTCTGCATCCAGCTGTTCGACGAGAGGATCCAGAAGGTGGAAATGAGGGTGCCCGTGGCTACCATCAGCGTCGCGAAGAAGTGCGCCTTCGGTCCTACCTTCTTCCAGCCGAACAACATGATGCCCAGGAAGCCGGCTTCCAGGAAAAATGCGGTCATCACTTCGAAGGCCAGCAAGGGGCCGGTGACCGATCCGGCGAAAGCCGAGAACCCCGACCAGTTCGTGCCGAACTCGTAGCTCATCACCACGCCAGAAACCACGCCCATGGCGAAGCCGACGGCGAAGATCTTCGACCAGAAGAAGAACAGTTCCTTGTAGACCACCTTGCCGGTCTTCAGCCACAAGCCTTCGAGGACGGCCAGATAGCTGGCCAGCCCGATGCTGATGGCGGGAAAGATGATGTGGAAGGACACCGTGAAGGCGAACTGCCAGCGCGCGAGCAGGAGTGCCGTGTCGGATACGTTCATGGGAATCTCCGTCTGGCCTCCAGTCTAGGCAGCGGAGCGCGCCGGGCACGCCCACGCGACACTTTGGCACGCGGACGATTGTCGCAGGGAGAACATGGCCGCTGGATTGGAGCGCCTTGCTGCGGCGAGGGGGTTCTGGGGGGAATGGCAGGTCCTGCCCTGAGCCCTGTGCCTTGTGCCTTGTGACCACTGCCTTGTGCCCAGTGCCCTGTGCCCAGGTGCCCTGTTCCCTGTGCCCTGTGCCCTGTGCCTTGTGTGGGAGCCGCTTCAGCGGCGATCCCGCGGCAGCGGGCCAGGGTGTCGCTAGCACCCATCGCCGCTGAAGCGGCTCCCACAGGGGTTCCTCTTACCCCATCGCCGCTGAAGCGGCTCCCACAAGGGCTTCTCCTGAAATCACAGCTCTCAGGGAGAATGGCCAGGTTTCGGCCTGCCGTGGGTTACTCGGCGGCGATGGGTCGGCGGAGGCCGAACATGGCGGAGATGTTCACCTGCAGGTTCAGGCCGTAGACGAGCAGGTTCTTTGGCAGCACCTTGGTGTTGGGCAGGCCCGAGTTGTCCGGGTTGATGATGTACTGGACGTTGGGCATCAGGGTGATGCCGCGGCGGATGTGCCAGCCGTAGTTGAGTTCGAAGGTGTATTCGTTCGAGTCGTTGGTGCCATGGCCGCCGGCCTTGATGCGCGCATCGCGCAGGTAGGCCACTTCGCCGTCGGTCAGCTTGAAGTACGACACCGACAGGCCGACGGTGTCCTGTGGCCGGCTCGCGAAGGGGCCGGTGAGCACGAAGCCGCCGTAGATCTGCTGGCGCATGATCTCGTCGTTTTCCAGCTGCTGCGAAATGCCACCGAAGACGTTGAGGTTGCGCGTCGAGTCGCGGGTCGGACGCCAGACGACGCGATCGGCCATCAGGTAGACGCCGGAACGGTTCGTGTCGACCTGGCGCGCCGTGCCGCCGTGCAAGCCGCGCGACTGTCCCTTGGTGTTGTAGAAGGGATCGGTGATCGGCGCGGTGCTGAGATAACCGCCGACCTTCACTTCGAAGCCATACGGATCGACCTTCGGATCCGTGTGCGTCCAGCCGAATTCCACGGGGATGGTGACGCCGGTCGCGTTGGCGATCGAGAAGTCCAGGCCGTTGCTGGCGGATGTGGTCGGGTTCACTTCGTACACGCCCGCTTCGAGGTACGTGTGCGGCGTGAAGTGGTACGCCACGTTCATGGCCCACGTGGCCGAGGGCAGCAGGCTGTAGCCGGCCTCGGAATTGATCAGGCGCGGCACGCCGCAATGCGTGCCGGACTGGAACTGGCAGTTCGTCGCGAGGTGCGCGTAGTACGCCGTGGTGCCGAGGCGGCCGAAAAGGATGTCGAGACGGTCGTCGAGCAGCTTCTGCTCATACGCGAACAGGCCCAGATGCCACTGCGGGAACTCGTTCTTGTAGATGTACTGCTGCTTGGCGAACGTGCCCGTCACATCGTGGTTGAGGCCCTGTCCGTAGTCGCGATACACGGTGAAATGGAAGCTGCCGCCGTGCAGGCCGATGAGCTTGTCGAGGTCGGCGTCCGCACCGATGTTGAACTGGCCGACGTTCGAATGGCCCTGGTCCACGCCACCGGTGGGATTGGTGGCGTACTGGTTGATCAGGTTCGCGCGGATGAAGAGGCCATCGGCCGCCAGCTTCTGCAGGGCGGTCGACATGGGATCGGTGGGATTCGGCGTTGGCGTCGTCGCCGGGTGTAGCGGCGGCGAGCTGTACGTCGTGTCCTGGCCGCCTCCGTTGCTGTCGTCGGCGGGCGATGCGATGGCGGCGCCGGCGGCAAGGAAGCAAAGGCTGCCCAATCCCACGGCGGTGGCGCCGAAGGCGTGTGTCGTGAACTTCATGCGTCGTCCCCTCCCCAGGCGGACTGTCTGATCGATGGCGGCGTCGCCTCGGGCGGCACCGCGTGTGGGTTCAGGTGGGCTGGAATCCCTTGTCCAGCTCGGTATGCAGGCGTTCCTTGTCGACGGCGTTCTCCCACTTGCCGACCACGATCGTGGCCACGCAATTGCCCGCGATGTTCGTGAACACGAAGGCGGAGGAGAGCACCCGATGGACGCCCAGGATCAAAGCGATGCTGCTGACCGGAATGGCCTTGGTGGCCGCCAGCGTCATGGCGAGGACGGCGATGGCGGAGCCGGCGACACCGGCACCTCCCTTCGACGTCACCAGCAGGACCGCCAGCAGTGACAGTTGTGCTTCCCAGCCCAGCGCCGTACCGGTCGCCTGGGCCAGGAACACGGCCACGGCGGCGAAGTAAAGGCACGTACCGTCGTGGTTGAAGCTGTACGCGGTGGGCAACACGAGGCCGACCACGGATTCCTCCACGCCGAGCTTCTTGAGCTTGGACGTGAGCTGCGGGAACACGCTTTCCGACGAACTCGTGCCAATGACCAGCACCAGTTCCTCACGGACGTAGCGCATCAGCTTGAGCAGGCTGAAACCCGCATACCAGGCGATGGGAGCCAGGACGACCACGAAGAAGATCAGGCAGGTCAGGTAGAACTCGCCGACCAGCGCACCCAGGGCGACGAGCGAATGCAGGCCGAACTTTGCCACGGTGAAGGCGATGGCACCGAAGGCGGCGATCGGCGCGACCTTCATCGCCACGCGGATGATCCAGAACAGGGCCTTGGAGATCACGTCGACCGTCTCGAGCACCGGCTTGGCCTTGTCGCCCAGCGAAGCCAGGCCACAGGCGAACAGCACCGAGAACACCAGGATCTGCAGGATCTCGCCCTGGGCGAAGGCCTCGACGGCCGACTTCGGGACCAGGTTCAGCAGGAATTCGCCGAAAGTCATGTTGGCGGCGGGATGCACGGCTTCGCCCGGCGAGTGCAGCGCGGCCGGATCGATGTGCATGCCCACGCCGGGCTTCAGGATGTTGATCGTCACCAGGCCGATGACCAGCGCAAAGGTGGTCACCACCTCGAAATACACGATGGCCTTGATGGCGATGCGACCGACCTTGCCCAGGTCGCGCACGCTGGCGATGCCGTGCGTCACCGTGCAGAAGATGATGAGTCCGACCACCATCTGGATCAGCCGGATGAACACGTCACCCAGTGGCTTCAGTTGCTGGCCGATATCAGGGGCGAGCGCGCCCACGGCGACGCCAAGCGCCATGCCCGCGAGCACCTGGAAGGTCAGGTCCTCGTAGAAACGGCGGCGCTTCGGCGGCGAAGGCGTGGCGCTTGGCGCGGAGGGTGTTGCCATCATGCTGTGTTCCGCTCTCATGGTGAGTCAATCGCCGGCAGGGCCGAGGATCCTCCGTGCGGGCGCGAACACTTCGTCAACGCTCGGGCGGCGGGGGAGAAGGCCCTGGCGCATGCAGGCGTCGATGGTGAACTCGACGGGCTGGCGCAGGCTTTCGAAGCCGAACCTGAAGGGTACCGGGCCATCCGGGTTCGCGCTTGCGCGGCTCGCCGATTCGCGCAGCAGCTCGTAGGCCGCCCGGATCGAGCCCGGATCGCGCTCGCAGGCGCCGCTGGCCGCCGCCACCATGTGGTTGATGGGCATGAAGCCATGCGTACGCCACCAGGCCAGGTCGCGTGTGTCGGCGTCCTCGATCACGGGGACGAATTCCTCGCCCTTGGGCAGGTCGTTGCCGAGGATCGCGGCATCGATGTCGCCGTCGCGGAGCATGCTGACCAGGCCCTTGTCGCTATCGTCGTGGCGAACGAAGGCGGGATCGGCGTACTGCTCGACGTGCGCACCGTCATGGGTGAGCCAATCGACAGCGGCGATATCCAGGCCGAAGTCTTCCATGAGGTGCGAACGCACCCACATGCCGGTGGTTTGCGTATAGGCACGCACGCCGATACGTTTTCCCGCCAGGTCATCCGGCTGAACGACCCCGCGCGGCCGGTACGAAATCAGGCAGCCGCGCTGGAAGCGCGAGGCGACCACGATGGGAAGGAGCACCACCGGGCGGTCGTACACCACGGCCTGGAGTGCGGTCACGATCGCCAGTTCGCACACGTCGTAGGCTTCCTTGCGCACCATGGGTGCGAAAGCCTTGTGCACGGGCGTCACTTCCTGGAATGCGAGGGTGATATCCGGGCTGGTGACGCTCCCGTCCTTCAGTGCCCGGGTATGCGGGTAGGTACCCAGCACCGTCGTCAGCGTGCGCGTGCTCATGCGCGGCTCCCGCCCTGGGCGAACGGATAAAGGCGACGGGCCGTGCCGTTGAAGATCGCTTCCTGGTCCGCCGGTGGCAGGCCGGCGAGGACATCGCGGGCCGACTGGGCGAGTTCCGCGAGCGTGCCGGCGGCGGCGGGGAAGTTCGAGCCCCAGGCGATGCGTTCCACACCAAAGGTCGCGACGATCGCCGCGAGGAAATCGGCGGGACGCGAGGCACCCTGCGATGCCGCGTCGAGCGTGCGGTTGGTCAGCTTCAGGTGCACGCCGGGGAAGGCGGCCATGTCGAAGAGCGCCTGGGCAGCGACATAGGGCGTGCCACCGGAAAGATCCGGGCGGGCGCAGTGGTCAAGCAGCACCTTGACGCGCGGGAAGCGGGTCAGGATGTCACGCAGCTTCGGCAGGCCTTCCATGGTCATCTGCAGGCAGACGGGAATACCGTGCGCTTCCGCATGCGCCCAGGCGGGGAACGAATCCGGATGACCCAGCCAGTCGGCCTGGCCGGGCATCGTGCTGCCGGTCGTGAACAGGCGGAATCCCGACAATCCCTGCGACTGCCAGTAGTCGATGCGCTCCACGGCGTCGGGAGCCAGGGCATCGATGGAATAGACACCGACGAAGCGGTCACGGTGGGCGCGCACCGAGGCGGTGACATAACGGTTGTCGTGCCCGTAAACCGTCGAAGCCTGCACCACCACCGCTTGTTCGATACCGGCGGCGTCCATGGCGCGCAGCAAACCATCCGCATCGACGGGACGTTCGTGCGACCACTCGGACTGCTTACCGCCGATGGGGTTGACGGGGTAGGTCGCCTGGTCGGGGGAAATCACATGTGTATGCGTATCGAGGAGGATCACGGTGCCATGCCCATTCGGATTAGCTATAGAAAAATGTTGCAGTGCAAAAAGAACTGCACTCCTGTTGCTGCCGAATATGCGTGGTGCGGGCCTTCCCGCCAAATTCGATTTATGATCGAGGTATCGAAAAATGTGAATGATCTGGATGGACACGGTTTACTCGCTCAACATCCGTCACCTCGATGCGCTGCTCGCCATCTCGCGCATGGGCAACATGAGTGCCGCCGCGGTGGAAGTGAGCCTGTCGCAGCCGGCACTCGCGCATGCGGTGGGCAAGATGGAAGACACGTTGAATGGCCGTCTGTTCGCGCGGCATCCCACGGGTGTCACGCCGACGGAAGCCGGCGTCCGTTTCATCGCGCGCGTGGGGCGTGCGTTGCGTTACCTCACGCGAGGCATCAGCCAGGTGCGGCGGCCGGCGCGCATGCAAGCCATCGCCAACATCGAGCGCCGCATCACCATGGGACAGTTGCGCGCGCTCGTATCCGTCGTGAGCGCAAGCAGCTACGCGGCGGCGGCAGCGGAGGTCGGCGTGTCGCAGCCGGCGCTGCATCGCGCGATGCGCGAATTGCAGGAGGTGACGCAGGTGCCGATGCTCGTGCGCGTGGGACGATCCGTGCGACCCACCGACGCCGCGGCGAAGCTCGTGTACTTCGTTCGCCTCATGCTCGCCGAACTCGCCGCGGGCATCGACGAGATGTTGCCCGTCGATGGTGAAGCGGCGGGTCATATCCGCATCGGCGTGCTACCCGTGGCGCGCGCGCATTTCCTCCCCCAGGTGCTGGCGCGTTTCTGCATCGAACATCCGGGCGCATCCATCGAAGTGATCGAAGGTCCTTACATGGAGTTGCTGTCGCGGCTTCGCCACGGTGAAATGGATCTCTTGATCGGATCGGAGCGGCAAAGCGTGCCTGCGCGCGATGTGCGCCAGGAAGGCCTGTTCGATGACGAACTGGTGATCGTCGGTGGCGCAAGCCATCCCTTGCGTGGCACGTCGAAGCCATCGATCACGGCCTTGCTGCAGTATCCGTGGGTCGTGCCGGCACGCGGCGTGCCCATGCGGCTCAACTGGGAACGCATGTTCCAGGATCGCGGCAAGGAACCTCCGCCGCTGAAAGTGCAGTGCGCGTCGGTGATGATCATGCGTGGGCTGATGCTCGAAGGTGATTGGCTCACGCTGATGTCGCGCGACCAGTTCCGTCTGGAAAGCCGCGCAGGCACGCTCGTCGAAATTGGTTCGCCGGGTCCGGGATTCTGGCGGCGCATCGCCATGACACGGCGCATTGAATGGCAGCCCACACGGTTGCAATCATCGTTCGTGGCGCTGCTGAAACAGATGGCCGCGCAGAAGGCGAACCTCCGGCAACCCGACGGATCCGGCGCGATCTGAAACCATCGTGGGAACACGCGAGACGCCAAGCTGCCTGTAAGGATCATTGCCTAGACTTCATCCATGGTCACGCGACAGATCACTGGATGAAAGCCCCGACATATTCCCACGCCGGCAAGGTGCCGCAAGTTACTGCGCTTTTCTGGCTTCTGAAGATCGCCGCGACCACGCTCGGCGAGACAGGCGGCGATGCCGTGTCGATGTCGCTGGGCTGGGGTTATCTGCTGGGCAGTGGCCTGTTCCTTGCCATCTTCCTCGTCGCCGTCGCGGCGCAGATCCGTGCGACGCGATTCCATCCGTGGCTTTACTGGCTGACGATCATCGCCACGACCACGGTCGGTACCACGATGGCCGACTTCGCCGATCGCTCGCTGGGCATCGGCTACGCGGGTGGCAGTTCGCTGTTGCTTGCCCTGCTGCTGGCATCGCTCGCGATCTGGTACCGGACGATGGGTTCGGTATCCATGCAAAGCATCGCGACGCCGCGCGCGGAGCTGTTCTACTGGGTCACGATCATGTTTTCGCAGACGCTGGGCACGGCACTGGGTGACTGGACGGCGGACGATGCCGGCTTCGGTTACTTCGGCAGCGCCATGCTGTTCGGCGGGGCGCTGGCCCTTATCGCCTTGGCGTATTCGTTGACCCGCGTCTCGCGGACCTGGCTGTTCTGGATGGCCTTCGTCCTGACCCGTCCGCTGGGCGCGGCCCTCGGCGACTTCCTGGACAAGCCGGTGGCGGATGGCGGGCTGGCGCTCAGCCGGTTCGTCGCGACCGGCGCGTTGCTTGCTTTCATGGCCGCGTGCGTGTGGCTGCTGCCCCAGCGGGCGGTGGCCACCCAAGGGGCGCCATCCCCGTAAAAAGGCGGATGGGAGCCCGCCGGGACGAGTGCTAGGATGCGGCGGCAGGGCTGTCGCATCCCGCCGGCTGTTCGCCGGCATTCCATTCAGCGCTCGGGTCGAGACGGAGCAGGCATGGACATCGCACAGGGTCCCGTTGAATCCTCGCCTTCGGCCCCCGTGGCCGCCCGCTGGAAAACCGTCCTGCGCTCGGAGTGGCTGCTGCTGGTCAGCCTGGGCACCAGCGTGCTGTTCCTGACGATGCCGGAGAGATTGCTCTCGGGGCTCGAACATCCTCCCTGGCTGATCCTCGTCTTCGTCTGGTTGTTCGTCGTGATCCTTGGATCGGCGATCGCCGTCGTACGGCATGCCGAGTGCCTGGCCCACCATCTGGGCGAACCGAGGGGCACCCTTGTCCTCACGCTGGCCGTGACCTCCATCGAGATCATGAGCATCACGGCGATCATGCTGCACGGTGCGAACAATCCCACGCTGGCACGGGACACGTTGTTCTCGGTCACCATGATCGTGCTCAACGGAATGGTGGGGTTGTCGTTGCTGCTTGGCGGCTTCCGGCACAAGGAGCAGAGCTACAACCTGCAGGGCGCCAACGCGTACCTCGGTTTGATCATTCCGCTGGGCGTGCTGGGCATGGTGTTGCCCAGCTTCGCCAACGACGCCGTCGGAACGCCGCTGCGCGTCTCCCACCAGTTGTTCCTGACCATTTCCGCGCTCGTGCTGTATGCGACCTTCGTCTTCCTGCAAACGCGCCGGTTGAGCGGCTACTTCATTTCGGATTGCGCATCGGATGCCCGTCCCGAACGTACCTGCGGACCGTTGCTGGGGGCGGGATCATCCGCCATCTTCCTCATCGCGTACATGATTCCCGTGGTGTTCCTCGTCGACCACCTGGCGATTCCCGTCGATTACGTGGTGGAAACCATGGGCGCGCCGGCCGTGCTGGGTGGCCTGGTGATGGCCGTGCTGGTCGCGACGCCCGAGGGCATGGGCGCCATTCGCGCGGCGAAGCGCAATGAATTGCAGCGTTCCGTGAACGTGTTCCTGGGTTCGGTGCTCTCGACGATCGGCCTGACGATCCCGGCGATCCTGATCATCAGCCGCCTGACCCATCATCCCGTCACGCTGGGCCTCGAGCGCACGGACCTCGTGCTGTTCGTGCTGACGCTGATGCTGGCGGTCGTGACGTTCTCGAGTCCGCGCACGCACCTGCTCCAGGGCGCGGTGCACCTCGTGTTGTTCGCCTGCTTCGTGTTCTTCATCTTCGCCCCCTGAATCGCGGTGCCGTTGACAGGGCACCGGAGGATCGACGAGAGTGCCCGGACATGGAGGCCCCTATGAAGCACACATTCGTACTCGTGGTTTTGCTCCTGGCGGCGACCGCCTTCTATATCGTCGGTAGCGCCATGGGCGCATTGGCTCTCGTCGCGGCCGGTGTCGTGCTGGAACTGGCGTTCTGGTATCGCCTGGTGCAACGCCGGCGCGATAAGCGCCGGGTCGCTTGAATCCCGGACGCCCGTCTACCCGAAGGTAGTACGGGTTTTACGGCGTGTGCTGGACCGTCATTGCCGGCAGGTGCTCATCGACCCGGCTCGTGTCGATGCCCTTCCTTGTCACCGCGGCAAACTCCGCCAGGGTGCATTCCCCGAGTGCGTGGCAACCCTTCACCCGAACCGGCACGGCGCGCACGTCGTCGAAGCGGTTGGCCCGCAGCTGGTCCATCGTCGGCATGAGGCTGCGCACGCGGATCACGTCGTGTCCCTTGTGATTCACCAGTGACAGGACGATCGCGCCGCCCGGCGGATAGTCATCCGGGCGATGCGCATCGTGCCAGTCCAGCCCCAGGACGCCGGAGACGTTCGCGAGGTTGGTATCGTGTCCGACGAGGACGACGACACCTTTCCCCGACGCGGTCAGCGGATCCACGGAAGGTTGCTTGCCCAGTGCGACATCGAACGTGGCGGCCATGTGGGCCACGACGTTCGACGCTGCCAGCGAGGCGGCCGGCATGGCTTTCTTCGTGGCCGCAAACTGCACGTTGTGCAGCGTGATCAGCCTGCCCAGCAAGGCGACGTCGCCGCGACCGAAGGCCACGCTGGCCATCGGCATGCCTTCGACGTACGACAGCATCAGGTTTTCACTGAGCGTGCCGGCGAGTTTCATCGCCTTGTCCGCATCGGCGGGAAGCAACCGCTTGCCATCGCGCGTGGCGATGTCGGCACACGAATCCGCATGGCAGCCGAGCAGCACCGATTGCAGGTCGGCCAGCGCGGCGGGCGGTTCGGCGGTGGCCGAACCCGCATCATCGTCGTCGTCCTTGCGATAGTGGAACAGCGCGTTGTTGCTCGCGTTCTCCGTGGCCAGGAAACCCAGGTTGCAACCCGGTGCGAGGCCATCGGCGACGGCCACGCTGCTCTCGCGGTTGCGCGCCGTGCTGTCACCGATCACGGCAACCGACGATGCGTCCGGGCAGCCGGCACCGATAGCACCGTCCGCGACGAACAGCTTGCGCAGGCGGCCACCGATCCCGCGCATGCCCTCGCGGCCATGATCGGTGAGCATGCCGGGTGCGACGGGCCATTCGGGCCACGCCGCGTTCGCATAATCGGCATAGGTCGCCGCGGGCTTCGTCGGCGAGCGCACGCCGTGCCGCATGAGCACGACTTCCAGGCGCACCGTGTCGCCGGTGGCCATGGCCGCCGACGAGGCGCCCGCCAAGGCCAGGAAAGCGGCGGCTAGCGCGGTCCTCACAGCTTCACCGACAGGTCGAGGAAGATGCCGCGACCCGGCAGGCCGAAGTACAGCGGATCGCCGCTGACCGCCTGCGTGCCGGCGTAACCGGTGAGCTTGTGCACGTTGAAGAGGTTGTTCACGTCCACGCTGATGGAGAAACCCTTCGTGCCCGCCGGACCCTTGTCGGTGCGGTAGCCCGCGGCGGCGTCCACCGTCATGTAACCGCCGATGCGCTGGTCGTTGTGGAACACCAGGTTGCCGTCGTCGTCCGTGGTGTTGTCCAGGCCGTACTGGTGGCCGAGGAACTTGCCCATCAGCGAGCCGAAGTAGCCGTTGGTGCCGCTGTAGAGCAGGCCGAGGGCCGCCGTGACCTTCGGCGTGCCGGCGATCTGCACGCTGCTGTTCTTGTACGTGGCCTTGTTGTAGCTGGCGTTGCCATACAGGCTCAACGTGCGCGTCAGCGCCCACGTGCCTTCCACTTCGGCACCCTTGTAGATGGCACCGCCACCGTTGACGAAGGTGTCTTCGTTGCCGTTGTCGGTGGCGACTTCGGTCTCGGAAATGTAGTTCGAGAAGTTGATGTAGTAGATGTCGGCGCCGAAAGTCAGCTCACGCGACGCGTACGCCGTGCCGAGCTGGTAATTGCGCGTGGTTTCCGGGCTGAGGCCGCGCGAGCCGTTCACCTGGATGACATCGATCGGCGGTGCGAGGAAACCCTTGGCGGCCTGCGCATAGGCGCTCCAGGAGTCGCTGAGGCGATCGTGGATGCTGATGGAGGGCAGAGTGGCGTGGTAGGTGGCTTCCGCGCTCAGCGGCACCGGCGGCGACACCTTGTTGAGCGGCGCGTCGATGCTGCGCGTCACTTCCGAGTAGCGCACGCCAGGGCTCACGGTGATGGTGTCGGTCGGCTTCCAGTCGTACTGCACATACGGCTGGAAGGTATCGGTGCGGTCGGAGAGCACGTAGTTCTCGACCGGGCCGTACTTGGTGCCGGTCTTTTCTCCCGTGGTGAGATCCACCGGGTACTGGTAGCGCGCGTCCAGGCTGCGTTCCAGCCAGGCGCCCGTCAGCAGGGTGCCGGGGCCGAGGTCGTGGCCGAGACGAAGAACGTCACCGAACGAATGGAAACCGGAATCGGCGAGCTTGCCGGGCAGGTCGGTCGGGAAGGTCGCCACCTTCTTGCCCTTGGCGTTGTAGAAGGTCACGCCGTTGTTCGCCGGGTCGAGGTCGGAGGCATCGGATGCCTTGCGCGCCCAGTGGTCGAAGGTGTTGTAGTAGACCTTGTCGTCGAGATCCCAACCGCCGATCTGGCTGGTGATGCCGAGGTAGGTGAAGCTGGAATAGTAGGCCGCGTTGTTCGCGCCCTTGTAGTTCTGCACGGTCGGATCGTTGCCGAGGCCGAAACGCCAGCCGTACTGGTCGATCTCGTCCTTGGTGGCACCCTGCACGGTGTTCTGGTGTTCGCGGTTATAGCTGGTGACGAAGGTGAGCTGGGTCACGTTGCCAAGCTGCGTGATGGTTTTCAGGAACACATGGTCGCGCTTGTCGTCGGTGCCCTTCAGGTACGTGTCGCTCGACTCCTTGGAGATGTCGGCGAAGATGCGCGTGTTGCCGATGGATTCATCGGCGGCGACACCGCCCGCACGCGTGTTCCAGCTGCCGAGGGTCAGGTACGGCGTGATGCCCGGCTCGTCGGACGGATCGCGCGAACGCAGCGCGATGGTGCCGCCGAACGTGGCGTTGCCGATGGTGCTGCCGCCGCCCGGGCCGCGGTCGATCTCGGCCTGGCCGAGCACATGGTTGTTGAAGTAGGCGGACGTCGTGTGGTGCAGGTCGCTCGCGTCGCCGAACGGGATGCCGTCGAAGGTGATGTTGAACTGGCCGTCCTGGAAGCCACGCAGGCTGATGCCTTCGTTCTTGCCCAGGCCCGGGCCTTCCGGCGAGGTCACCGTGATGCTGGGCGCGTACTTGATGATGTCGTCGAAGTTGGCGTTGAAGCGCAGGCCGTCGCGGATGAAGCGTTCATCGATCACGGACGTCGGCTGGGTTGCGTCCAGCGGCGCGGCGCTGGGTGCGAGCGTATCCACGGCGTTGGCGTGGACGCTGATCGGCGCGAGGTTCTTGGCCTCGTCACGGTTGTCGATCGGCGGGAGGGCGCTGCTGGCCGGCGTGGTACCGGCTCCGGCGTTTCCCGGCACGATCTTCACCGTGGTGGGCGTGACGAGGCGATAGGTGAGGTTGGTGCCACGGAGCAGGGCGGCAAGCTGCTGCTCGGCGGGAACGCCACCTGGAGCGGCGTGGCTGCGCGCGTCGTTGGGAATGTCGGCGTCGTAGACCACCTGCCAGCCGGAGTCGTGCGCGAACTGGTCGAGGGCCTGTGCCAGCGGCATGGAAGCGATCGGAGACGTGGCCGGGGAAGCGGCAAGGGCCGCTCCGAGGGGCGCGCCGGTGAGGGCGAGGGCGATGCAGAAGGCTAACGAACGACGCATGGAGGAACTTCCTTCGATGGGATGCGAAATGGACGGTGATGCCTGTCCGACACCTTCAAAGAGTCCGTTCGCGGTCCATCGGGTACCGCCAGTTCGATGAATTTTTTCTTACAGCCGCCGGGCGCCACGCGCGTTGGTGAAACGAATGCGGTTCGCCTCGCGCACGATCGTCACGTTGGGCAGGCTGCCGAGGTAACTCACGAAAGCCTCCGGATCGCGCGCGTGGAAGACGCCGCTGATGCGTTTCCCGGCAAGCGCGGGATCCTCGACGCTCAACGGCGTGGAGGTGTATGCGTTGAAGCGTCGCGCGACCTCGGCCACGCTGCTGTCGTGGAACCGGATGTCGGTGGGCAGCCACGCAGCGGCCTGGGCCACGTCGGTGGCTCCACGATCCAGCAGCGTGCCATCGCTGGAGACGCGAGCCGTGTCGCCACCGGCGAGTTCGACGATCCGCTCGCGCGGTGCCGCGTGACCGGTGAGCCGGCGACGCGCCCGGTCCAGCCAGGGAGCCGGTGCCTGAGAGATCGCGACGCGTCCGCTGACGACGGACACCTGGGTGTCGTTGTCGTCACGACTCACGTCGAACACCGTGCCGATGTCCTCAATGCGCTGGCTGCCGACGGCGACGGTCATCGGTCGCGCGGAATCCTTGCCGATATCGAATGAGGCGGCACCCTGGACCAGCTCGATGCGGCGGGCGCGGTCGTCGTAGCGCACCTCGACGATGCTGCCCGGTGCGAGCTGCAGCTGGGTGTCGTCATCGAGCGTCACTTCACGCACGTCGTGCAGGGCTTCATAGCGGACGCCCGGTGCTTCCGGGGTGGGCCAGGCCAGGAACGTCGTCGTGGAGGCGAGCACAACGATGGCCGCCGCGGCGATCCACCGTCCCGGTCTGGCCCGGCGGGTTCGTGCCGCCGGTGCCGGTGCGCGCACGGGTGCCTGTTCGCGCCGCAGTGGCACGACGCTGGGTTCGGTCGCGGCAAGGTCGCGCAAGGCTTCGCGGGAAGCCTGCTGCGCGGCGGCGACCGCACGCATGTCCCCGTGCAGCTGGGCGATCGCCATGTATTCCGCCACATGCTGCGGAGAACGGCGCAGCCAGGCGAGGAAGCGTTCGTGGGTGCGCTCGTCGGCGGACTCGCGCAGGTCGAGATGCCAGGTCGCCGCTTCCTCGGTGATGCGCCGGGCGGCACGGTGGGCCAGGCGACGGTCATTCATAACGCAGCAATCCTTGGCGGCACGCGGCCAGTCCCTTGACGATGTACTTCTTCACCATGTTCGCGGAAATCGAGAGCTGCTCGCCAATCTCCTTATAAGAGAGATCGTCGCGGTAATGCAGCACGAGTACCGCCTGGCATTTAGGCGACAGGCGTTCGATCAGGGCGGCGAGCCGCTGGCGGCGCAGTTCGCGGTCGATGTCGGCACCGGCGTCGCAAGGCGTGGCGAGCCGCTCGATCACTTCCTCGAGGCCTTCCGTGCTGATCGGAGCGCGTTGCCGCATCTGCGCGTGTTCCTTCACCAGGTTGGCGGCCACGGTGAACAGGTAGGCTTCCGGATTGCGCACCGCGCCCGTGTCGCCCTGGCCGTTGCGGAGCAGGCGCAGGTATACCTCCTGCACCAGGTCCTGGGCATCCCAGCGATGGGCAACCCGGCGTAGGAAATAATTGGCGAGTGACGGGCCTTTGTCCACGAGGAGGCGCGCCCAGCTCTGCGGCGTCTCGGTCGACACAGTGGCTCCAGGTTCGTAAGCGGAGCCTAAGCCGCGATTGTGGCAGTTGTGTGAATCGGTCGCGAAGCCGTTGCCGGCCTCGCGACCACGCGGCGATCACTTGCCGAGGTTGCTCAGGAAACGCTTCGTGTACTGCAGTACCGTGGTGCTGGGCACGGAGTTGCAGGTGGGCGAGGCAAAACCGCCCGAGCAGGGATTGTCGCGATCGAGCGACCAGAAGTGCACGCCGGCCAGTTTGTTGGTGGCGGCATAATTGGTCACCGTGTCGACATCGGCGGTGGTGAAGGTTTCGCTCGTGTTGTCGTTCAGGCCGATCATCGGCGTGATTTCGATCTTCGTGAGCGGGATGCCGTAGGTGTGCTGGAGGTTCTTGGCAGCCTGCACGGCTGACTGGCCCATGTCGCACGCACCATTCTTCACCACGCAGATGGACGGGCCGGCCGTGCCGTAATCCATGGTCATGAGGTTGATCGTGTAGTTCTTGAGGCCGGAGGCCTTCACCGCGCGGACCACGGCGTCGCCGGTGGGATTCACGCCGCCAAAGCTGCCATCCGACGCCGCCAGCGTGGCCAGCGTGAACGAGAAGCGCAGGTTCGGATAAAGGCTTTCGGCATACACGGCGTTGCTGACCAGCGCGTTGAGTTGCGCGGTGCTCTGGCCGCCTTCGATGTCGAAATCGATGCCGACCATGTGTGGCGACATATAGGTGGAGATGAACTTCGCCATGCCCGTGGAGCTGCCGCAGGTGAACACGCCTGCCTGGCCGCCGGTGGAGACCACGTAGTTCACGCCTGCGTTGTTGAGGCGTTGGATATTGGCACTGGCGAACGCCGCGGCGGGGACGCCGCCCCAGTTCTCGCTGCCGCATTCGCCCGTGGCGAAGGCGAGCGTGATCGCGCCGAGATTCGGCACCTGGGTGGAGACGAGGCTGCCGCTGCCGACCACGGGCAAGCGCGTGCCGGTCACCATCGTCGACATGATGTTGGTGTTCCAGTCGAGATTGATGGTGATGTCCTTGTACGGACTGAAGAGCAGGTCGCCGGCGGCGGGTGGCGGATTGTCCGGCGGCGGGTTATCGGGTGGCGGGTTGTCCGGAGGCGTGCCGCCGCCCGTACACGCACCCTGCGAGGTCCAGGGCTGGCCGGTTCCACTACCACCGTTGTTGGTGGCGGGATCGTTACCCTGCGTCCACCAGTTGGCGATGTAGTTCACGCCGTTCTCGCTGGCGACATTGCCGCCGGTATAGACCGTACCCGCGCTCCATGCCGCGGCGCAGGCCGTCGCCGCATGGGCTTGCTGCACCGGGACGATGGATGAAAAGGCGAGGGCGATGGCCACGCCGAGCGTGCCCGAACAACCACCGATGACCGCACGTGACCGCACACCAGATGTCTTCATGAACATGGAGCGCCTCCAGACCGTGAGTGGATGGATGGGGCACGCCGGCCCACGGCGTCATCGCCGTGTCCCCCGTTCCCCTGATCGCGTCCCTGCGCGCTTGAGCGACTGCAAAAGCGGGTCTGGTTTAGTCCTGAATGACAACGTTGTCTATTTGCAATGTGACGAAATGTGACGGCTGCCGTGAACAGCGCTTAACGAAAGAATGGCGCGTTGCGGCGGAGATTTCGGCAAATGGGGATCCAGCCGGAAGCAGGGCCGCATCGAGGTGTGATGCGCTGCGGCAGTCCGGAGAAATTGTCTTGTCTTGTCCCGGCGACGAAAATGACAACGAAGGTCAATGGAGACGTCGCTGTGCGGTGTCAGCTGCGTTTCCTGGAGCGGGGCTTCGTCGCGACGCGGACGCTGGGCTTCTTCCGCTGCTTCAGCGTGGCCGCATAGCGCTCCTCGCCTTCGACGAACTTGTCGAAGTAGCGCACGACCATCTCGGCGACTTCGGTGTTGATGACATCGCCATCCATCTGCGGATTGTCGACCGCCATTTCCGTCGCCGCGTACATCACTTCGGTGGACAGGCGCATCGCGACGCGCAGTGCATCCTCGTCGGCATTCGGGTAGCGGTCGCGCAAGCCTTCGAAGCTCGTCGCCGCCACGTCTTCATGCGAGTCGAGACGGATGTGGCGCAAGGTGGGAACGGCGCGAAGCGCGCGCATCACCCAGACCGCCCCGGGGAATTCCAGGGTCGCGGCGTTGATGGCGGCCTGCATGTCGCGCAGGCCGCGAATGGAGGCTTCGCGCGATCCGTCGTAATCGAGTGCCTTTTCGGCTTCAAGCCACGCACGGTACGCCTGGTTCTGCCGCTTCATCAGGCGCTCGCCGAGTTCCTTGATGATGGCGTACTTGTTCGGGAAATAGCGGTATAGCGCAGGCGGCGAGATGCCCGCCTGTGCGCAGACGAGGTTCGTCGAGAGACGTTCGACACCCACTTCGCCAAGAAGGCGCGAGGTGACGTCGAGGATCAATTCGAAGGTCTCCACCGAGCGTTGCTGCATCGGCTGTTGCTTGGTGTCCAGCGGAATCGCCGGACGCGCATCGGG
>DATNJP010000389.1:0-13116 GCA_035603855.1 Luteibacter sp.
GGCTTCGGCCCGAACTTCGTCAACGTGCTGCTCAACGGCCGCACGATGGCGACGGCCGCCACGGACCGCGCGTTCGACTTCGACGTGCTGCCTTCGGAAGTCATCCAGCAGGCTGTCGTGCAGAAGACCAGCACGCCGGACCTGGAAGAGGGCGGTATCGGCGGCACGGTGAACGTGATCACCGCGCGTCCCTTCGATTTCAACGGCTGGCACGCAGCGGGTAGCGCGGCCGGCGTGAACGACAGCATCGACGGCGGCTTCGCCAGCAAGACCACGCCGAAGGTCTCCGGCCTGATCGGTAACACCAACAAGGATCACACCTTCGGTTGGTTGGCTTCGGTGGTCTACTACAAGCGCGACCACGTCGAGCAGTCCATCGACACGCTGGGCTGGCTGCAGAACCAGGATTTCTCGCACATCAATCCGGGCGCCACCAATGTGTCCCTGCCGCAGACGCTGCAGGGCCAGGTGATCAACGAAACGCGCACGCGCAAGTCGTTCAACGGCGCCATCGACTGGGCTCCGGTCGAGGGCCTGACCGTGAAGCTGGATGGCCTGTTCTCCGAATACAAGATCGATTCGAAGTACAACGCGTTCGGCGCGTTCACCAATACCGGCATCATCCAGTCGATCACGCCGGGCCAGAACGGCACGGCGCAGCAGTTCGTGCTCAACAACTCGGGCGGCATGTCGAACGACTATGCCATGCAGTCCAATCCGCGTGACGCGTTCAACGAACAGGTCGGCGGCCATGTGAACTGGCAGATCAGCCCGACCCTGCAGGTCGACTGGGATACCGCCGTGTCGCGGGCCTGGAACAAGGAATCGCAAAACGGTTACTTCGTGGTGCTCGGCACGCGCAACGTCGGCGTGAACCCGGTGTGGACCAACAACGGCGACGACCACCTGCCGACGTACACGGGCCTGCTGCCGACCACCGATACCTCGACCCTACATGCCCACGTGACCAACCAGGGCACGCAGAGCCCGAACGTCAGCGACAAGATCTTCGAGAACCAGCTGCACCTGGGCAAGAGCTTCCTCGATGGCGTGCTGTCGCGACTGGATTTCGGCTTGTCGAACTCCAACCGCACCAAGACCGAGGTCACCTACAACACGCCGAACAGCTTCGGTTGCGCCGAATACTGCGGCTACGTGGCCGATGTTCCCGCCGACGCGGTGGGTGCCAGCGTGTTCCACGCAGGCAGCCTCGTGGGTGGTGCATCGCCTGGCTTCCCGCGTGACTGGGTGGTGTACGACGTCAACAAGCTCTTCGCCTATCTGGCGACGCCGGCGGCGTACAACCAGCTGCCGAACCCGGATGCCTTCAAGGCCCAGCTGGACGCGAACGGCGGTGGCTTCACGGCCCATCCGGATCCGAACACCTACAGCATGATCAAGGAGCGCATCAGCTCGGCCTACGGTACGGCCACGCTGGAAGGCGACGGTTCCATGCCGTGGACCCTGAGCGCCGGTATCCGTTACACGAAGACGAACACCACCTCGTACGCGTACTCGGTGCCCATCGTCGGCATCGCGGTGAACCCGAACGATCCCACGAACGCCATCCCGACCTATGGTTCGCTGAGCCCGATCTCGCAGAACGGCAGCTACCACGAGTGGTTGCCGTCGGCGAACTTCAAGCTCAACCTGCGTGACGACCTGGTGTTCCGCGCGGCCGCGTACAAGACCCTGACCCGCCCTGATCTCAGCAACCTGGCCGCGTCCGTCTCGTACAACTTCCGCCCGCAGGACCAGACCATGCAGCGTGGTAACGCCGCGCTGAAGCCGTACATCTCGAAGAACTACGACGCCGGCCTGGAGTGGTACTTCAACGACACCAGCTATGCGGCGATGAACCTGTTCTACAAGAAGGTCTCGAACTTCAGCACGCTGATCACGACGCAGACGACGCTGCTGGGCTTCCCCTTCCAGCTGACCGAGCCGGTGAACCTCAACACTGCCACCATCAAGGGCGCGGAGTTCACGTTCAACTACCAGTTCACCTTCCTGCCCGATCCGTTCGATGGCCTGGGTGTGGCGACCAACTACACCTACGTGACCAGCGACGCCTCGATCAGCGCCGACAAGATCGCCAATGCCGGCAAGTTCGCGGTGCCCGGTATCGGCAACTCGTCGAACGTGAGCCTGTACTACCAGAAGGGTCCGGTGGAGTTCCGTGCGGCGTATAACTGGCGCGCGAAGTACCTCGCCTCGATCGCCGGCAACCAGAGCCAGCCGACCTCGGTGAAGTCGTATGGCCAGGTCGACCTCAGCGCCAGCTACAAGCTCAACGAGCATGTGTCGCTGTTCATGGATGCCAGCAACATCACCAACGAGAAGATCTACCAGTACCAGGTCTTCGCCGATCGCCAGAGCTATGCCGAGGCCAATGGCCGTACGTACTTCCTGGGTGTTCGTGCATCACTCTGAGTATCCATCGAAGGCCTGAGATGCTGCAGCTTTGCAATGACCGCTTGAGCGTGTGCCTGCTTCCCGAAGCGGGTGGCGGCATTGTCAGCCTCGATTGGCTGGGGCAGGGCGCGGAGGTGCCGCTGATGCGGCCCTGCGCGGCCTCGCCCGAGCGGTCGCCGGGCCATTACGAGCCGAACCGGCTCGCCTGTTACCCCCTGCTGCCGTGGAGCAATCGCATTGCCCACGGCGGTTTTTTTCATGCCGGGAAACGCGTTGCCCTCGCGCTCAATCGCGAGGACGACGCGTATCCCATCCATGGCAGTGGCTGGCAACGTCGCTGGACGGTCGACCAGCACGAAGCCGATATCGCCGTGCTCGATCTGGAAGAGGCGGACGCCGGCGCGTACACCTATCGCGCCCGCATGGAGTACCGGCTCGATCACGATACGCTGCGCGTGGATCTCCGCGTGACCAACACGGGCACGTTCTCCCTGCCGTTCGGCATGGGGTTGCATCCGTTCTTCCCCTTGCATGGCGGTGCGCGCCTGCATGCTCCCGCCACTGGCGTGTGGTTCAACGATGGGCACGATCCGTTGCCGATCAGGAAGGACGCGGTGCCTGCGTCGTGGGACTTCTCGACGAGCCGTCCGTTGCCCGTAGGCGGTCTGAACCATGCGTTCACCGGTTGGACTGGACAGGCTGCGATCGATTGGCCCGAGCGTGCCCTGCGCCTGCATATCGAAGCCGAAGCCGATGCCTATGTACTCTACGTGCCGGCCGGCGAAGATTTCTTCTGCTTCGAGCCGGTAGACCACCCCATCAACGCCGTGCATCTGCCCGGAGGTGCCGTCGCCAACGGCATGACCGAGCTGGCGCCCGGAGAAAGTCTGGAGCGTGCCTTCGCCTTCCGCGCGGAAGCCCTGGACGATTGAACCGAGTCAGAGAGGTTGAGCCCTTGAAGCACCCCGCCAGCATGATCCGCTTCGCGATGTTCCTCGCAGGAAGCCTGCTTGTCGCTCCGGCCATCGCCGCGGGCAAGCCCCCGGCCGAGCGCGATGCGCCGGCGCATTACGACGCCGCACACCGTGTGTTCCGCCTCGATGCGGGGTCGGTCACCTATGCCATGGGCGTGAACGCCGACGGCATGCTGCAGACGCTGTACTGGGGCGCTCGCCTGGCGCCCGAGGATCCGCTGGGTCCCGCCACGCCCGCGCCCGAGCGATCCTCGTTCGATCCCCTCGGCAGCCTTACGCCGCAGGAATACGCCGGTTGGGGCGGGCAGATGACCGCCACGCCCGCGTTGAAGATCCGGCTGGACGACGGCAATCGCGATGTGGTCCTGCGCTACGACAGTTACCGCATCGATGGCGACGGCCTGTCGATCGTGCTGCGCGATGCGCAGGCTGGCGTGGCGGTGACGCTGCATTACACAGCCGACGCGGCCACGGGCATCGTCGGGCGTTCGGCGCACATCGAGAACACCGGCAAGCAGGCGCTCACGATCGACAGCGCCGCGGCCGCCACATGGAATCTGCCGCGCGCGAACGACTATTCGCTGCGTTACCTCACCGGCACGTGGGCGGGGGAATGGCACCTGCAGACGCGTGCGGTCACGCCGGGTGCCACGGTGCTCGAGAGCCACCGCGGCAGCACGGGTGACGAGAACAATCCATGGTTCGCCATCGGCCGTGGAAACGCGTGGAACGAGGAGCACGGTGACGTCTGGTTCGGCGCGCTGGCATGGAGCGGATCGTGGAGCATCCGCGTGGACGAGGACATCCTCGGCCAGGTGCGCGTTACCGGCGGTTACAACCCGTTCGATTTCGCTTACCGGCTTAAAGCCGGTCAGTCACTGGACACGCCGGTGTTCTATGCCGGCTACACGGCGGATGGCGTGGGTGAGGCGTCGCGCCTGCTGCATCGCTTCGAGCGCAACCGCGTGCTCCCCGGCGGTGCCGGCGCGAAGCTGCGGCCCGTGCTCTACAACTCCTGGGAAGCCACGGAGTTCAAGGTGGAGGAGCCCGGCCAGGAGCGTCTGGCGGAGAAGGCCGCGGCGCTCGGCGTGGAACGCTTCGTCGTGGACGATGGCTGGTTCGGTGCGCGCGACAACGACCGCGCGGGTCTCGGCGACTGGGTGGTGAACCGCCGCAAGTTCCCCAATGGCCTGAAGCCGCTGATCGACAAGGTACACGGGCTCGGCATGAGCTTCGGCCTGTGGGTCGAACCGGAAATGATCAACCGCGACAGCGACCTCTATCGCGCGCATCCCGACTGGGTGCTCAACTTCCCCGGCCGCGACCGTAGCGAAGGGCGCCACCAGCTGGTGCTGAACCTCGCGCGCGAGGACGTGAAAGCACACCTGCTCGACGTGCTGGACCGGCTGTTGACCGAGAACGACATCCAGTTCCTGAAATGGGATTACAACCGCAACTGGTCCGAGCCGGGTTGGCCGGAGATGTCGCCGGACGAGCAGCAGAAGGTGTACGTGGCTTACGTGCGCAATCTCTACGACATTCTTCGGCAGCTGCGTGCGCGCCATCCGAAGGTCGAGATCGAATCGTGTTCCGGTGGTGGTGCCCGCGTGGACCTCGGCATCATGGCGCTCACCGACGAAGTCTGGCCGTCCGATAACACCGATCCCTCCGATCGCCTTTCGATCCAGGACGGCTTCAGTTACGCGTATGCACCGGCGACGATGATGGCGTGGGTCACCGGGTCGCCGAACTGGGTGAACAACCGTGTCAGTTCGCTCGACTTCCGCTTCCTGTCGTCCATGCAGGGCGGCCTTGGTATCGGTGCGAACCTGCTCGAGTGGACACCCGCGGAAGAGGCCACCGCTCGCGCCTATATCGCCGAGTACAAGACCATTCGCGGCACGGTGCAGCGTGGTTCGCTCTATCGCCTGCTGTCGCCGCAAGACCGCGCACCGTGGTCGGCCACCGAGTCGGTGGCGAACGATGCCGCGCAGGCCGTGCTGTTCGCGTTCCAGCGCCAGGGCGAGGAAGCACGTCCGTTCCCGACCCTGCATCTGCGCGGCCTCGATGCGAAGGCGCGTTATCGCTTCCGCATCATCCACGGCAAGGTCGCGCCCGGTACGCCCGAGGTGGCCAGCGGCGCGTACTGGATGCAGCGCGGCATCGACATCGTGATGAAGGGAGACCTGCAGGCCGCCGGCCTCGTGTTCGAACGCGAATAAGGCTTTTCGATCGGCGCCCATGACGGGCGCCCCTAACCATCGGAGTCGCGCCATGAACGCTCGTAATGCATTACCCGCCGTTTCACGACTTGCCCTGGCCTGCGGACTACTTGCCCTTGCGGCAAGTGCGTCCGCCCAGGTCAATGGCGTGGCCCAGAAGCCCTACCTGGGGTGGAGCAGCTTCAGCCAGCAGACGATCGAGCCCGATTTCCTCACGCAGGCGAACATGATCACGCAATCCGATGCGCTCGCGTCGTCGGGATTGCAGGCGCACGGTTACAACTACATCAACCTCGATTCGGGATGGCAGGGCAGCTTCGACGCCAACGGTCGACCGACGCCGAACCTGGCGACGTTTCCCGATATCAAGGCGATGATCGACCACATCCACGCCAATGGGCAGAAGGCGGGCATCTACTGGATTCCCGGTGTGGAAGAGCCCGCGGTGCTGGCGAATTCGCCCATCCTCGGCACGTCTAACCATATCCAGGACATCCTCGCGTTGCCGCATCGCGCGGGTAACGCCTTTGGCGCACCGGGAGAGTCGCCATATCACTACAAGATCGACTTCAGCAAACCCGGTGCGCAGGAATACATCGATTCCGTCGTGGCATTGTTCGCATCGTGGGGCGTGGATTTCATCAAGCTCGATGGCGTCACGCCCGGTTCCTACAGCGACGACCTGAGCATCGACAACCGCGACGACGTGGCCGCATGGTCGAAGGCCATCGCGCGTAGCGGACGTCCCATCTGGCTCACCGTGTCCTGGCAGGTGGACAAGGATTACCTGAATGTCTGGCAGACCTATTCCAACGCGCGCCGCATCGACGACGACGTGGAATGCGAAAGCCGCTGCGCCACGCTGACCAACTGGCCGCGCATCGAGAAGCGCTTCCGCGATCTTCCCAACTGGCAGGATGCCGCGGGCGGGGCGAAGGGATGGAACGATCTGGACACGCTGGATATCGGCGACGGTGCCCTCGATGGCTTGAGCGTGGACGAGAAGCGCTCGGCGATGACGATCTGGTCAATGGCCAACGCCCCTCTGTATCTCGGTGGCGACCTCACGAAGATCGACGACGTGGGCAAGCAGATCGCCGGCAACGACGAGGTCATCGCCGTGGACCAGTCCGGCAAGCCCGCGACACAGGCCCTTGGTGGCGATCTGCCCGTATGGGTGAGCGACCTCGGCGGTGGCCGTTACTACGTCGCCCTCTTCAACATGAATGCGACGCGTGCCGTCGTCGAATTGCCGTGGCGAGTGCTCGGCCTCACCGGCGCGCGGCGCACGCGCGATTTGTGGCGGCACCAGGAGCAGGGGCCCTCGATCGGCAGCTATCGCGTCGAACTGCCTGCTCATGGCACCCAGTTGCTCTTGGTCGAGGCGCTTCCGGGCCACCTGCCGGCGGATCCGTCGGCGAGCTACGAAGCCGAGGAAGGCACGCTGTCGGGTACCGCCGGTCCGGCGGCATGCGTCGGCTGCTCGGGCGGCACCAAGGTGGGCGGGCTGGGTCTTGGCGCGTCGAACACCGTGACCTTCGATCGCGTCTACGCGCCGCGGGACGGCGCCTACCTGATGCAGATCGATTCGCTCACGCAGGGCCTCCGCTCGTACCTCTACCAGGTGAACGACGGCCCGTTCCAGACCTTCAATTCAGGCGGCGGCAGCTTCCAGTTGCCCTCGCAGAGCACGGTGCCCGTCTGCCTGAAGAAGGGTCTCAATCACATCCGCTTCGGTAACACCGTCAGCTATCCGCCCGACCTCGATCGCATCGTAGTGCATGGTCGCGGCGATGCCGTGTTGCCGGCGTCGAGCACGTACGAGGCCGAATCAGCGATCCTCGGCGGGACGGTGACGGCGGGTTTCAGTAACTACTTCTCCGGCCTGGCGAAGGCGGGCAACATCGGCGTGGGTGTCGCGAACACCGTGACGTTCCCCGCGGTTACCGTGCCGACCGCCGGCAGGTACCAGCTGGAAATCGACTACGCCACGAATGGGCCGCGCTCGTTGTATGTCGCCATCAACGGCGGCACGCCGGTCAAGCTCGATCTCGACGGCAGCAGCTTCGACGATCCGGTGGCTACCGTGTTCGATGCACAGCTCAAGGCAGGCGGCAATACGATCCAGCTGAGCAACCCCTCGGACCCCGCGCCCGACCTCGACCGCATCGTCGTGGCTCCCAAGGTGATCCCTGCGTGGCTCGGTGCGTCGACGCGCGTCTGTAAGTAACGCCCAAACGAAACGGGACGATCAAGTGACCTTGATCGTCCCGTTTCCATTCATCAGGTGCCGACCCTCAGGGGCGCTTGGCCGCCGGACGCTTGGCGGGCTCGCGCGGGGTTTCCGGCAATTTGCTGCGGCGCTCATGGGAGTAGACGTAGGAGACGAATGCTGCCGACGAACGGTCGGTGGGCGCGCCATTGGGAAAACGCGCCGGTGGCTTCTGCGTGGGCATGGGCATCACTTGGTTGGGTGACTAGCCCCTCGAACGAGGGTGTCCCACGATGCGCCTTATATTGTTATGCGCATGTAAGCGCCCGCCCTCAGCGGGGCCCGGGCGAGCCCTGTGGCGCACCCGGCTTTTCCGCACAGGCGGCCCGGTTGAGCGCCCGGTCCGCATCGCCGTCCGACGTCCGCGAGAGGCGGGTCATGCAGGTTTCGTAGGTTTCGGGCTGGGGACGTGTCGCGTAGTAGGCGACGCCCACGGCAAGCGCCAGGGCGATGGCGATCCAGGGCAGGCTTTCGTTGAGAGTCTTGGGCATGATGGCGGCGGTTTTGACGGCGCGATTATAGAACGCGCCGAGCCTGCCTTTCGCGTGGAGAAGGCCTAGCCTAAGGCTTCACGCAGCGTCCCCCTCATAGTCGTTAACTCTTGCGATGTCGATGGACATCTCTGGGGTATCGCCATGGTCACCGCCACGTCCGGTTCGCACGCCAGCACGATTGGCGCCCTTGCGGCAGGAAAGTTGCTTGCGAAGGCGACAGGGGGACGGTGGGGGCCGGCCATTCTTATCCTCGCCGGCATCATCCTTCTGCGTAAACGTGCCGCCGCTCGGGCGGCACGCCGGGTACGTGCCGATGTTCACGACGCGGACGACGTCGATACGCCGGCCTGAACATTATTTCTTGTTGTGCTGGTTATCTTCGCCGGTACCGTCGACCGGATCGCCGGATGCGTCCGTCTCCGGCTGTTGCGTGGATCCGCGCTTATCCTTCGGCGGATCGTTCTGTCCGGGATGCTGCGGGGGGCGATTTTTCTCATTTGCCATGGGGTTCTCCTGCACGAATGAGGCCCCACTCTGGCGCGTCAGTGCTGACGGATACGTGCGGATTCCGTGATCGGTGCGTGGGTATCCGCTAGTGCGTGCTGCCCTTGCGCACTGTCGCCGCGGATCGCGATGCGCACGCCTGCTCCGTCAGCAGCGGCGTGACGATCGCCATCCAGCCTTCGGCGAACGAGCGAACGTCGCGAGGGCGACGTTCCGGTGTGTAGCGGGACATCGCCTCGGACAGCGCCGCGGCTAGCGCGACGGGCTCGGGATGCGTGGAAATAGCCGCTTCGAGAGCGGATTCCAGCGCCGCGAGTTTTCCCAGAAGATAGGGATGGTCATCCATGAGCGGGGGTCCTTGCATGGTCCGTCGATGGTACGAACGCCATCGATGGCGTCCGCGGTTCCGTGTGTGACGCGGCTCGCAGCAGGCCGTGCCCGTGCTGCCTCAGCATGCGCTATAGGCTTTCCCCTACATGCTGCTGCGACCGAAGATGACACGATCATCAGGCCATGTCACCTCACGTTCCAAGCGGATACCGCTACAGGTCGCCGCGCCGCCGCCGGATGATACCTGCGCGCTGGTTGTCTCGCCTGCACATCTGGCATTGTATGCATTCGCAGGCCGCGCGCGGCCGACCCGCGCGCACAGCAGTACAGTCGGCCCAGGGAGGGCACTAAATGATTAACGTAGTTTTGGTCGATGACCACGAACTGGTCAGGACCGGCTTCCGGATGATCCTGCAACAGCAGGCCGACATCCGCATCAGGGGAGAAGCGGGTTCGGCTGAGGAAGGCCTGCGCCTTATCCGCTCGCAATCGCCGGATATCGCGCTTGTCGATGTCCACATGCCGGGCATGAGCGGTGTCGAGCTTACCGAGCGCGTCATCCGCGCGAAGCTGCGCACGAACATCGTCATTCTCACCGTGGTCGACGACGCGCGCTTTCCGAAGCGCCTGCTCGATGCCGGTGCGTTGGGTTACCTGACCAAGGGTTGCTCGTCGGACGAGTTGCTCAGCGCCGTGCGCCAGGTAGCATCGGGGCGCCGCTACCTCGCCCCGACGGTGGCACAGCAGTTGGCCCTCGCCACGCTCGACGGATCGGACTCGCCGTTCGATACGCTCTCGACGCGCGAGATGGAAGTTTCCATGATGCTGGTGCGCGGCATGCCCCTCACGTCGATTGGCCACCGCCTCAACCTCAGCCCGAAGACAGTGTCGACCTACAAGCAGCGCCTCATGGAAAAGCTGCACGTCGACCACATCGTTGGGCTGGCGCACCTGATGACCGTGCATGGCTTGCTGGACACGCATAACCATCAAGTCGGTAACTGAGAAGCCCAGCGACGGGCACAAAAAAACGCCGGGCTAAGCCCGGCGTTTTTTGTTTGCATCACTCGCTATGCGAGGCGTCGCCGTGTGGTTCCTGGCGAGGACGCGTCAGCAGGTCGCCCTGTGCCGGCGGCGTCCAGGCGGGCGTCGGCGTGGCGGGCGGCGGCGTATGCGAGACCGGGGACACGTTCGATGCCTCGGGGGACTTCGGCGTCTGCGGGTTCGGTGTCTCGTCGTCCGGCTTGGCCTCGCCAGTGGCTTCTGTGGCATCCGCGCTGACGGCGGGTTCAACCTTGGCCGTTTCGACGGAGACGGGTGCCGGGGTCGGCTCCGGTGCCGGTGCAGGCGCAGGTGCCGCCACAGGCTCGATGACCGGCGTCGGCGTTGCGACCGGGGTCGCTACCGCCGTCGGTGTCGCTTCCGCTTCCGCGACCTCGGGGATGAGGCCGCGCGCCGGCGCATCGAGCACCGAGGTGGGCTGCTGTGCAGGCGTTGCGGGTTCGATGACGGGCTCGACGTCAGTCTGCGCCGGCGCGGCGGCTACCGGGGCCGGTTCGCTGGCGACGACGGCGGGCGTCTCGGCTGGCTTTGCGGTTTCCACCTTTTCCGATGCGGCGTCGACAGGCGTCGTTACCGTCGTGGGGATCGGCGCGGCTGCGGGTACCGGGGCAGAACCGGTGAGCGGGGCGCTCGTAAGGGGCGCGTCCGATTCGGTCTGGCGGCGCTCGGTCATGCGCGTCTGCGCCGAATCAGCCGGGCTGGCCGCATCGGTCACGTGGGCGGCTGTCGTCGTGGCCGCAGCGCTACCTGGAATGGGCGGCAGCTTCGGCAGCGAGGGCAGGGTGAGCGCGGACGGGACGCTCTCGTCGTCGGCGGGTTCGACAGGAAGCACGGAGGCGTGCGCCGGTGCTTCCACCGCGAACGCGTTCTCGGCGGCAGCGGTGGTGTCGAGCATCGGCGGCACGCTGGCGCTCGGGCGAGCGGTTTCGACGATCGCGTCGTCGTCACCATCTTCGTCGTCGAGATCCATGTTGCCGGAGCCCTCGATGGCACCGGCCTGGGCACCGTCTTCCTGACGACGGCGGCGGCGACCGCCACGACGGCCACGACGACGGCGCTGGCCGCCTTCGGTTTCCTTCGTGGCGTCGTTGGCCGGCACGCTGCCGTCCGCTGCGATCGTGGCCTCGATGTCCGTCACCGGTGCATCGGCATTGGCCGCGATCAGCTTGTCTTCGTCCTTCACGGCCGGGGCGACCGGCTTCTCGGCGGGAACGCGCGGTGCCTGCGGCGACACGGCCTGGGCGGCGGTCGCGGTAGTGGCAACGGCGGCGATCACGGCCTTCTCGGCTTTCTCGCCCTGCGGCTGGCGCTCGCCACGCGGCTGCTGCTGGCGACGGTTCTCGCCACCCTGCGCGGCCTGGTCCTGACGACCCTGGCGGCCCTGCTGCTGGCCGTCCTTCTGGCGAGCCTGCTTCTCTTCGCCCTGGCGCGGCTGCTCACCGCGACCCTGCTGCTTGTTGCCACCCTTCGGCTGCTGCTGGCCCTTGGCCTGCGGCTGCGCGTTGTCCTTGCGCTGGCCCTGCGACTGGCGGCCTTCGTTGCCCCTGCCGCGGCCTTCGCCACGACCCTCGTTACCACGACGATCGTCGCGACGCGGGTTGCGCTCGTTACGGCCACCCTGGCGGGAGTCCTCACGGCGTGCGGGAGCGGGCGGGGCGGCCGGCGCGGTGGCCGTGCTGCCGCCACCGAACAGGCTGCTGAACAGGCGCGAGAAGAAGCCGCCGGTGGGCGCCGCGGGAGCGGCGGCACGCGCAGCCTGCGCCGGAGCGGCAACGGGGATTTCGGTCTCGTCGTCGCGCAGCGGTGCGGGGGTGGACGGAACGACGCCCGTGACCAGCGGCTGTTCGCCGCTGCCCAGGGCCTGGCCCATCTTCGGCAGCGCGGCGGCGGTCACCGGCGTGGTGCGCTCGTAGCTCGGCTTGCTGTGCTCACCCATGTCCGCTTCGCGGATGCGGGTGATCTCGAGGTGCGGGGTTTCCAGCTTGTCGTCGGCCACCACGACCACATGGACGCTGTGGCGCAGTTCGATCTCGACGACGCTGGCGCGCTTCTCGTTGAGCATGAAATTGGCGACCGTCGGCGGCGCCTGCACCAGGACCTGCCCGGTGTTTTCCTTCATCGCGTGCTCTTCGATCAGGCGCAGGGTCGACAGCGCCAGCGATTCCACGCTGCGGATGTGGCCGTGGCCTTCGCAACGCGGGCAGACGATCTGGGTGGCTTCGCCAAGGCTGGGACGCAGGCGCTGGCGCGACATCTCGAGCAGGCCGAAGCGGGAGATGCGGCCGATCTGGACGCGGGCGCGGTCGGCCTTGAGGGCGTCCTTCAGGCGCTCTTCCACCTCGCGCTGGTGGCGCGGGCTGTCCATGTCGATGAAGTCGATGACGATCAGGCCGCCGGCGTCGCGGATGCGCAGCTGGCGGGCGATCTCGGTCGCGGCTTCGAGGTTGGTGTTGAACGCCGTTTCCTCGATGTCGCTGCCCTTGGTCGCCTTCGACGAGTTGATGTCGATGGCGGTGAGGGCTTCGGTCTGGTCGATGACGATCGAGCCGCCCGAGGGAAGGCGTACGTTGCGCTCGAAGATGCTCTCGATCTGGGTTTCGATCTGGTAGCGCGAGAAGAGCGGCGTCGGATCCTGGTACAGCTTGAGCTTGCGCAGGTTGTTCGGCATCACCTGCTGCACGAAATCGCGGGCGTCGCTGAATAGCGATTCCTCGTCGATGAGGATTTCGCCGATGTCGTTGCGCAGGTAATCGCGCAGGGCGCGGATGAACAGCTTCGATTCCTGGTAGATCAGGAACGGTGCCTTCTGCGAGTTGGCGGCCGACGAGATCGACTTCCACAGC
>DATNJP010000390.1:0-8497 GCA_035603855.1 Luteibacter sp.
ATCGCCGCTGAAGCGGCTCCCACATGTTTCTCTCCCACATGTTTCTCTCTCACCTCTTTCTCTCCCACATGTCTTCTCCAACATGTGTTCCTTCCACATGTCTTCTCCCACATATCCCCGCAACTGCGGGCTCGTGAGCGAAGTCCGTGGATCAAATAGGCTTGCAGTTCGCGCCGACCTTCCCCGCGACGGGGCTGACGCATTGTGTGAAGCCCTCAGGCAGGCCGTCGACCAGGCGCTCCTCGCGGACGGCGAGGGAGAAGGTTTTTACCTCCTTCGGTCCGTCGAATACCGTGTAGTAGCACTGCCCCGCCTTGCTCGACTCGCAGGCGAAGCGCGCTCGGCCCATGCGGACCTCGGTGTGGCTGTCCAGGGTCACGACGCCATTCTCCTGTGACGTGGCCGCGATGGTCCGGTTCTGCGCGTCCGTGCAGCCGGCGAGGTTCATGAAGCAATAGATGATGGCGAGGAATAGGCGCATGGGAGGTCTCCTTCGTCACATGGCTCGGAAGATGGCCATGAACGGCTGGCTCACGCTCAGGGTTTCGGGGCGTCCGCGCAGGCGCAGGCAACCCTTGCCGGTGTCGTCGCGCTCCACGGAGGCGACCTGGCGCAGGTTGACGATGGTCGAACGATGGATCTGACGGAAAATCTTCGGATCGAGCTGACGCAGCAGTTCCCTGATGGGGCGGGTCAACAAGGCATCGCCTTCGGCGGTCGCCACCAGCGTGTACTTGTTGTCGGCGCGGAAATAGATCACGTCCTCGACCAGGATCAGGCGCGTCGCCCTGCCCGTGCTGGCGGTGATCCACGTCAACGGCTCGTCCAGTTCGGTGTCGAACCGCTCGCTCATGTCGCGCGCCAGCTGTGCGGTTCGTCCGGCATGGCGCGCCGCGTCCGCTAGTCGGCTCTTCAATCGCACCACGGTCTGTGCCAGCCGTTCGGACGTCACGGGCTTCAGCAGGTAATCCACGGCGCCGCGCTCGAAGGCGTCGACGGCATACTGGTCGTACGCGGTGATGAATACGACCAGCGTATGCGGGCTGGCATCGGCCGCGGCCGCCGCGACTTCCATGCCCGTGAGGCCGGGCATGCGGATATCGAGAAAGGCCACGTCGGGACGGTGCGAAGCGATGGCCTCGAGGGCGGCGCCACCGTCTTCGGCGACTTCCACCACTTCCAGGTCCGGCCAGGCGATGGCCAGCTCGCGCTGCAAGGCCGCGGCGAGCAGCTTTTCGTCTTCGGCAACGATGCACTTAGGCATGGTCGGCCACTCCTGTCACCGGCAACGTGATCGTCGCGGCGACACCATGGGGAAAATTGTTTCCGATCGAGAAAGTCGCCGCGGTGCCGTACATCAACCGCAGGCGTTCGCGCAGGTTCTTCAAGCCGATACCGGTGCCCGCGCCGTCACTGCGAAAACCCATGCCATCGTCGGCTACCGTCAATGACAGCCCCGAACCATCCACGCCGGCGCGAATCCAGATGCCGCCGCCGCCGGGCTTCGGTTCAAGACCGTGCTTGATCGCGTTCTCGACCAGGGTCTGCAGCATCATCGACGGCATGGGTACTTTCAGCGTGTCCGTGGGCACATCGGTATGCACGGTGAGGCGGTCGCCCATACGCAGGCGCATGATTTCCAGCCATGCCGTGGAGCGTTCCAGCTCTTCGCCCAGGTTCGACAACGAGCCGTCCGTACGTGGCAGCGAGCGGCGCAGGAAATCGATCAGGTGCCCCAGCATGCGGTCGGCGCGGGCAGGATCCGTACGCACCAGTTCCTGCGCACTGGCCAGCGTGTTGTAGAGGAAGTGCGGTTCCACCTGGGCCTGCAACAGGCCGAGCTGTGCGGCGGTCAGTTCCTTCTCCATCGCCGTCTGGCGCACGTCGGCGCGCTCACGGTTGCGCCGTTCCGACAGGCGCTGGGTCAGGGCGCGGACCAGCGTTTCCACGTATTCCAGTGAGGCGCCGCCGTCCGGATTGAACCAGTCGCTCCATGCGCCGCTGTCCGGTTCGCAAACGAACATGACGCTGCTCGATCCGTCCGTGGGGGTGATCGTGGCGGAGACCTTCGTATGCCGCTCGAACGTGGCCTGCCACTGGCGGCCCCGGCGAGGCGGCTGCTCATTCGCCGGCGGGCGGATGACGGCACGCACCTGCAGGCCGCCGCGCGCTCCCGTCACGTCATGCACGTTCGGCAGCTCGCGGATCACGTCCTCCACGACGGCGAAGGCCTCGTCGGCGGGATACGGCACTTCCACGCGGCGGCGCTGGCGGTTCGACACGGTTTCGCCATCGATACGGCCAGCGATCACCCGCACGCGGTACAGATGGGTCACGCCACGCGACAGCGCCACCAGCAGGCCGATGAACCAGGCCAGCGTGAAGATCCACGGCAATTCACCGTGATTCCAGCCGATCGCGCCCCACACCACGAGCAGGACACACCAGGCCGCCATCCACGCCACGATGATGCGTCCGAGAAATTTGAGGCTTGCCATGTCGTGTCCTCCACCCTGGATTGGCGGGGAGCATACGATGGCCTTCGCATCATCTGGCCCGGATTCCGACGAAACGGGCTATATGCCGACGAAACCCCACTTGCGCGCCGCAGCATGACCTGAGGGCCCCGATAGGCCATTCTCGGGAAACGGCTTTCGCGGTGGGGACCGCAAGCCACGACAAAGGGGTTAATGCATGGCCTTATTGCTCGTCGTATTCGCTGTCGTCGTACTCGCGATCTATCTCGGCATCCAGATGTTGCCGAAGCACCACCCCGCCAACTGGCTACTCGGCATCGTCGGTGGCGCCTGCCTCGTTCTTGCCTGGTATGCGATCTTCCGTCCCATGCTGCTGGCATCGGGCGGTGGCGATCCTTCTCTCGTCACCCTTGGCCTCACCGCGGCAGGCATCGTTTCCTGCGTGCTCGGCGTGGTCTGCCTCGGTGTTTGCGTATGGCGCGATCCAGCCCGTTTCTGGATGCTCTCCATCGTGTTCATCGGCGTGATCGGCGCAACCCAGGTTACCGCCCTCACCTGATTCAACGGCCATGCGGCTCGAAACGAGCCGCATAAGCTCATCGCCGTATCAGTGCCGCGCGTGATCCGCCACGAAGTCGGTGGGTACATGTACGCCGCGACGGGCGATCTTCTCCGTCATGATCGTGTGCCGCATCATCAGGCCCGATACCAGGTAAGCCGTCGTGCATGCCGCCAGCAATGGCAATAGCGCATGCGGCTGCATCGTCGTCTCGAAGACGAATACCGCCGAGGTCATCAGCGCACGCGACGCGCCGGCGAACAAGGCCGCCATGCCGATCAACGCCGCCATGTGCGGATCGACATGCAGCGGCGACCACGCGGCCAATGCCAACCCGCAGACACCACCAAGCGCCCCGCCGATCGTGAACAGCGGCGCCAGCGTGCCGCCCGACGTGCCACTGCCGAGAGCCACTGACCACGACAGCAGCTTGGCGAAGGCGAGCAAGGCCATGGCCGAAAGGCCCAGCTGCCCGGAAATCACCGCGGTGATGTTGTCGTATCCGACGCCCAGTGTTTCCGGCATCACGTAGCCGACCGCGCCGACGACGACGCCGCCCAGCGCCGGCCACCACATCCAGTGGATCGGCAGCTTTTCAAAGGCATCCTCGATGCCATAGGTCAGCCGCGTGATGAGCACGCCGGCGACACCCATCAGCAGGCCAAGCAACGCGTAGACGATGAGTGCCTGCGGCGCCACCGCGGCGAGCGCCGGCATCGGAAACACGGGACCCGGCCCCTCGAGCGCGAAACGCACGCCCGTACCCGTCGCGGCGGCAAGGGCCACGGGCAACAGGGAACGCGCGCGGCGTTCGAACAACAGCAATTCAATGCTCAACAGCACGGCGGATACGGGTGCACTGAAGACGGCCGCCATGCCTGCGGCGGCACCTGCTGCCAGCAGCGTCTTGCGCTCGTCCGCGCTCACGGGAACGCGCTGGCCGAGGAACGAACCGAGCGCGCCGCCCGTGGCGATGATGGGTCCCTCGGCACCGAACGGTCCACCCGTGCCGATGGCGATCGCCGACGATACGGGCTTGAGCCAGGTCATGCGTGCCGGGATGCGGCTCTCGTTGGTGAGCACCTGTTCCATCGCCTCGGGAATGCCGTGTCCACGAATGGCGCGCGATCCCCAGCGCGCCATCGCGCCGACAACGAGGCCACCCAAGGCGGGCACCACGATGACCCAGGCGCCCAGGTGATGTCCCGCCGGCCGGGAAAAGGCCGTGCTCCACGTCTGGTGGAAGGTCAGGTTGGTGATCAGGCCGATCAACATCGTAAGCAGGCGCGCGACGCAGCCCACGACCAGGCCAAGGCCGATGGCGAGCATGCAGATGCGCACGATGCGGGTGCCGAGCAACGGCAATCGCGTCGGCATATGGGCATCGGCGAGCGAGTGGTCCAACGAAGGGGCGAGCGGAATCGCCGCACGATCGTGCGGTGTGTGCAAAGGGTCGGTCATGTGGGCTGCGCGATAGGGAAGCTGCGCGCAAAGGCTAGCGGTTTACGCGCCGAGTAGCTGGCTGGCAGATGAACAGCCTCTCAGGGCGTCGCTGGCGAACTCCGGTCCGCGTTGCCGGCGTAGCGGTAGTCGTAGGCGGCGAGCGTGGCCGTGCCCGCGACGACCTCGATCGAGGCATGGCCGCCGAAAGGCAGCGTGACCTTGTCCTGGCCATGGCCAAACACCAGGCCGCGCAACATGGGTAGACCGCAAGCGCGGCTGAAACGCTCCAGCGCATGGTCGATGTCATAACCGTTGTCGTACTCGCTCACGCGCTGCCCGCCCAGGCCACCCACGAGGATGGCGCGCTGGCGATCGAGCACGCCGGCGAGTTTCAGCTCGAACAGCATGCGTTCGATGCGATACGCCTGTTCGCCGGTTTCCTCGATGTAGAGGATGCCGCCGTCGATCTTCGGCAGGTAACGCGTGCCGATGAGGCTGCACAACGCGGAGAGGTTGCCACCCCACAACGTGCCTTCCATCATCGTGTCGCGCTGTTCTTCCCCGCAGTTCCAGCTCACTTCCGTGCGCGGCGAAAGCAGCGTTTGCCAAAAATGCCTCCAGGTGTTCTCGCGCAGGTAGCCGGCGCCGAAATCCTGGACGAGCATGGGTCCATGCAGCGAACCGATCGCGCTGCGCGCATACAACGCGCACTGGATCACCGTGAAGTCGCCGTGGCCAACGAGCACGCAGGAATCGTCGAGGAAACGTGCCGCGAGTCCGTCGTAGTCGAGCTGGTCGAGCAACGCGATGGCGCCATAACCACCGCACGTGGCCATGACCACGTCGGGCAATGGACGGTCGGGACGGGCAAGCTGGTTGATGTCGCCCGCGCGTTCGGCGTCACTACCGGCGAAGCGCAGCATCACCCGGTCGACGACATTGCTGCCATGGACGGTATGTCCGGCGGCCTGCAGGCGTTCGATGCCGCGTTCACAGGCGGCACGGTCTTCCGCATAACCGGAGGGAGCGATCAGCCGTATATCGAGTCGTTTGGGCATGTTCGACAACGTGTAAGTTGCCTTACCAATACCTCTACCGCCTCACGAAGGCAACCCGGTGTTGCCAGCCGGAGCGCCTGGCCCCGCCTGAAGGCGCTGGCGGCACGGTCCCTGTGCCGCCCGTTGTCACCAGGCGTCGTATTCCTCGGCCGGGCTGAGTTCTTCCGACGGCGCGCAACGCGTGAGTGTCTCGCGCGGTTGTTCGCCGAATACGCTGCGATACTTCTCAGCGAAGCGCGAGAGGTCCCACATGCCGCAGCTGAGTGCCACCGACTTCACCGAGCGGCGACCCGCTTCGGCGGTGACGAGGCTGCGATGCGCCGTGCACAGGCGAAGCATGGCGAGGTAGCGATTCGGCGGTATGCCCAGCAGGTCGTCGAAGGCATAGCGCAGGCCACGCTCGCTAGCCCCTGCCGCCTGGCAGAGTTCCTGCGAGTAGATGTCGCGACGCAGGTTGGCGCGCATGAAGCGCTCCGCGCGACGCACCACCTGGTAGTGCGCACGCCTGCCACGCGATGCCACCGGACGCTCTTCGGACGACGAAGCCAGCGCGACGCGGATATGCTCGTCGAGCAGATCCTCGATCGGGCCCATCGCCGACTCACCCGTCTCCTGCACCTGGTCCGCGATCTGCCGATACGCCCGCTTCAGGTGTCCCGAACGCACCGAGAACAGACGCAGCCGTTGCGCGGCCATGTCCACGTCGGCGTGATCGGAGGCAAGGAAGCGCGATCGAAAGCGCGCATACGGCGCCACCACCAGCGTGAAGCGCGTTCCCCGTTCGAACATGAAATCGGTGGGCGTTCCACGCAGCAGCGTGACCGCCATGTCCGATTCCACGCTGATCCCCTGGCACCAGCTGCGCTCGCCTGCCTCATGCAGGTAGATGAGCATGCAGGAGTCTTCTGGCACGGTGAGCGAACCACGTACGTCGAAGTCGATATGCGCGGTGAGATATGTCACGCCATCGTGTGTCTTCGACGCGAGTGCCGCGCGAGGTCGCGCGGGACTCAGTGTCAGCAGGTCCACCTCGCATACCCCTAGCGCGGCGCCCAATGTCACCAGATCGTAGTCTTCCAGGCCCTGCACATCGGAAGGACGGCTCATGCGGTTACCTCCCTGCGGCTTGTTCTTGTTTTCATCGTCTGCATCGGCGGGAACAGATCGCCTTTCGGAAACCGATTCCCGGGAACGTCCCCCTCGTCGCCCGTACTTCCCCAGACCTTCCGCCATTCACCCATCACGCACCCCCGCGTTCATCCGCAGACCAACCGCTACGGCCCTACTCTCCCTACGCCGGAATCGCACTCGCTTTCGGGTGCAACCAACCGGCGACGCTTATAACTAACGGTGTATGGGACCAAATGCCAGTACTTTGTGAATTTGCCGAATTGGCGTACCGAGGACGCCAAGCAATTGACGAATTTGGCAAAACTAGTGCTTGTGGCCGTCGCGCCTTCCGGGGCCCGCCTACGGCTACACTCAGATCCCGATCCAGCCAATAAGGGAAAGCTCCGCCGATGCGACGCCTAGCTCTCGCCTGCCTGACCGCCCTCACCCTGGCGGCTTGCCAGTCCCACGACGAAGACAAGACCGCCGCCGCCCCTCCGGCAGCGCCGGCCGGCCCCTCCACCGCTCCGCCGCCGCCCTTGCCGGCCGTGGCCAACGAGCACCACGACTTCACTCCCGAGATCACCGGCGCCGACTTCGCCGCGCACCTCCGGGTGATCTCGTCCGACGAGTACGACGGCCGCAAGCCCGGCACCCTGGGCGAGCGCCTGACCACCAACTACATCGTCGAACAGTTCAAGCGCATGGGCCTGGAGCCGGGCAACAAGGGCGACTGGCTGCAGACCGTGCCGGCGGTCAGCACTGCCTTGAACGGGCAGGATTCGCTCGCCCTGGATGTCGCCGAGGGTGGCGGCAAGGAGAGCTTCGCCTTCGGCAAGGACATGGTCGTCGGCACGCTGCAGGCCAAGGCCGATGTCGACCTGAAGGATTCGGACATCGTCTTCGTCGGTTATGGCGTCGACGCCCCCGAGGCGCAGTGGAACGACTTCGACGGCATCGACGTGAAGGGCAAGACGTTGGTGATCCTGGTCAACGATCCGGGCTGGAACGGCACCGACACGAGCCTGTTCAAGGGCCGCGAAATGACCTACTACGGCCGCTGGACCTACAAGTACGAGGAAGCGGCACGCAAGGGCGCCGCGGCGGCCTTCATCGTGCACCAGACCGAACCGGCCGCCTACGGCTGGAACGTGGTGCAGAGCGGCTGGACCATGCCGCGCCTCGACCTGCCGGAAAGCGAGGATCCGTCGCCACATCTGCCCGTGGCTGGCTGGCTCACCCACGAGTCGGCGCAGCGGCTGTTCGCCAAGGCCGGGAAGAATTTCGACGAACTGGCGAAGCAAGCCGACGTGCGCGGCTTCAAGGCCGTACCCCTCGATGCCAAGGCGTCCATCCACCTGCAGAGCACGATCTCGCATTCGCTCAGCAACAACGTCATCGGCATGGTGAAGGGCACTGAAAAACCCGACGAAGCCATCGTCTATACCGCGCACTGGGATCATCTTGGCCACGACCCCGCGCTCAAGGGCCACCAGATCTACAACGGTGCCATCGACAATGGCACGGGTATCGCCGCGATGCTGGAGATCGCAGGCAAGTTCGCCCAGGACAAGCCGAAGCGCTCGGTGATCTTCGCCGCGGTGACGATGGAGGAATCGGGATTGCTCGGTTCGGAGTACTACGTCGCACATCCGCCCTTCCCGCTCGCCAAGACGGTCGCCGACATCAACATGGACGCGTTGCCGATCACCGGCGCGACGAAGGACATGCGCGTGGTGGGCCTCGGCCAGGGCGATCTCGAGGACACCTTCGCCGAAGTGCTGAAGGCGGATGGACGCGTCGTCAGCGGCGATGCGACGCCTGAGAAGGGCCACTACTTCCGCTCCGAT
>DATNJP010000391.1:0-2219 GCA_035603855.1 Luteibacter sp.
CGGCCCCCGGCATGGAGGGCGACGAAGAGGCCGCCGGCCCGGCCAAGAACCCGCTCGACGCCTACACCGCCAACCTCAACGCCCAGGCGCAGGCGGGCAACATCGACCCGCTCATCGGGCGCGCCAACGAGCTCGAGCGCACGATTCAGGTGCTCTGCCGCCGCCGCAAGAACAACCCGCTTTACGTGGGTGAGGCCGGCGTGGGCAAGACGGCCCTGGCTGAAGGTCTGGCCAAGCGCATCGTGGAAGGCCAGGTGCCGGAAGTGCTCGAAGACTGCACGATCTGGTCGCTCGACCTCGGCGCGCTCGTGGCCGGCACCAAGTACCGCGGTGACTTCGAAAAGCGCCTGAAGGCGGTCATCGCCCAGCTCAAGAAGCAGCCGAATTCCATCCTGTTCATCGATGAGATCCACACCATCATCGGTGCGGGCTCGGCGTCGGGTGGCACCATGGACGCCTCGAACCTGGTCAAGCCCATGCTGGCTTCGGGCGAGCTGCGTTGCATCGGTTCCACCACGTTCCAGGAGTTCCGCGGCGTGTTCGAGAAGGACCGCGCCCTGGCTCGCCGCTTCCAGAAGATCGACGTGGTCGAGCCCACCGTGGCCGACTCCATCGAGATCCTGAAGGGCCTGAAGACCCGCTTCGAAGAGCACCACTCGGTGGAATACACCGGTGAAGCCCTGCGTGCGGCGGTGGACCTGTCGGTCAAGCACATTCCCGACCGCCTGCTGCCGGACAAGGCCATCGACGTGATCGACGAGGCCGGTGCCCGCCAGCGCCTGCTGCCGGAAGAAGAGCGTACCGGCAAGGTCGACGTGCCCGAGATCGAGTACATCGTCGCCAAGATGGCGCGCATCCCGGCAAAGCAGGTTTCGGCCTCGGATCGTGACGTCCTGCGCAACCTCGAGCGCAACCTGAAGATGGTGGTGTTCGGCCAGGATGCGGCGATCGAAGCCCTGTCCTCGTCGATCAAGATGGCGCGTTCGGGCCTGGGTGATCCGTCCAAGCCGATCGGCAGCTTCCTGCTCGCCGGCCCCACGGGCGTCGGCAAGACGGAAGTGACCCGCCAGCTCGCCATGCAGCTGGGTATCGAGATGGTCCGCTTCGACATGTCGGAGTACATGGAAGCGCATTCGGTCTCGCGCCTGGTCGGTGCGCCTCCGGGTTACGTCGGTTTCGACCAGGGCGGCCTGCTGACCGAGCAGATCACCAAGCATCCGCATTGCGTGCTGCTGCTGGACGAGATCGAGAAGGCCCATCCGGACGTCTACAACATCCTGCTCCAGGTCATGGATCGCGGTGTGCTGACCGACACGAACGGTCGCGAGGCCAACTTCAAGAACGTGATCATCGTGATGACCACGAACGCCGGCGCCCAGCTGGCTTCGCGTCGCGGTATCGGCTTCGTGAAGCAGAACCACGCCCCGGACGCCATGGAGACCATACGTCGCATGTTCACGCCGGAATTCCGCAACCGCCTCGACGCGATCATCCAGTTCAACGCGCTGGACTTCGACCACATCCTGCGTGTGGTGGACAAGTTCCTGATCGAGCTGGAAGCGCAGCTGGCGGAGAAGAAGGTCAGCGTGGATGTCACGCCGGAAGCCCGCCGCTGGTTGGCGGAACACGGCTTCGACCCGCAGATGGGTGCCCGCCCGATGGCCCGCGTGATCCAGGACAAGGTGAAGCGCGCGCTGGCGGACGAACTGCTCTTCGGCAAGCTGGCCGAAGGCGGCATGGTCACCCTCTCGGTCGAGGGCGACGAGCTGCACGTGGAAACCGAGTCGGCCGAGCCGGCGGCGGTCACCGCCTGAGGACCCAGGCGGGTGGGTTTTCCCAAACCCATCCGCCTCCGACGGTAAGAGGACGCACAAAAAAGCCGCGGCAAGCCGCGGCTTTTTCATGTCCCGACGAAGCCGGCGCGTAGCGCCCTTACTTCATGCGGTACGTGATGCGTCCCTTGGTCAGGTCGTAAGGGGTCATTTCGACCTTCACCTTATCGCCCGTGAGGATACGGATGTAGTGCTTGCGCATGCGGCCGGAGATATGGGCGGTAATGACGTGCCCGTTCTCGAGCTGCACGCGGAACATGGTGTTGGGCAGGGTCTCCTGGACCGTACCTTCCATTTCGATGACGTCGTCTTTTGCCATGTGTTCCGGGTCGGCGTGAACGGCCGGAATGGCCGCATAAGTCCCTTAGTATGCCATAGCAAGGCGGG
>DATNJP010000392.1:0-2487 GCA_035603855.1 Luteibacter sp.
TGGCTCGCTGCCGCGAGATCGCTGCTGAAGCGGCTCCCACAAGGCCCTGGCTCCCACAAGACCCTGGCTTCCACAAGACCCTGGCTTCCACAAGACCTTGGCTTCACAAGGCCCTGGCTTTCACAAGACCTTGGCTCCACAAGACCCTGGCTCCACAAGAGCCTGACTCCTATAAAAAGCCTCGGCCTTAAAAGGGGTCGGGCTTCCACGGCTGCCGGTTCTACAGGGCGCGCTCCCGCCGGAGCGCGCCCTGCTTCGACCCTTACCTGGCCAGCAGTTCCAGCTCGGCCACCGACGTGGGGCCGGTGCCTTCCAGAGTCAGGCGGTAGCGCGTGAACGCCGCCGGCTGGGACACCACGAAGGCGCGGGTCTGGAGGTGCCACGGGAAGGTCTCGTCGCGGCGTTCGTCCAGGGTCGTCCAGTGCTTGCCATCGGCGGAGCCCTGCAAGGTCCAGTGTGTCGGTGCCGCGGCGGTGGCCGCCGAGGTGATCGTGTAGACCGACACGCTCGCCGCCTTGTCCAGGCGATAGTCGACGACGGACTTGCCGGCCGGGAGGGCGAACTCCGTGGACGAGTCGTTATCGGCGACCGCCGCGAGCTTCGCATCGTGCTTGCCGCCGATCGTCACGCCATCGGCGCGCGTCACGTCGCGCAGCGGCGCGGGCTTCGTGCCTTCGGCGCTGATGGAGGCCGGCAAGGCGTCCGCCCCGGTGCCCCACTTCGACGGCGTCGGACCCATCTCGAATTCGAGCGTGGCGCCCTTGGCCAGCAGTTCGTGCGGCAGCGTGACCTTGTTCCAAGGCTGGCCGTTCACCTTCAGCGACTGCACATAACGATTGGTGTCGCTGACGCCCGGCGCACGGATGTCGATCTGCGCGCCGCCTTCCAGCGTGATGTTCATATGCGGGAAGTGTGGCGCGCCGATCACGTATTCCGGCGTGCCCATGCGCAACGGATAGAAGCCCGCGGCGCCGAACAACCACCACGCCGACATCTCGCCGTTGTCCTCGTCGCCCGGGTAGCCCTGGCCGATCTCGCTACCCACGTAGAGGCGGGAGACGGCATCGCGCAGCTTGTCTTGCGTCTTCCACGGCTGGCCGGCCTCGTCGTACATCCAGATGATGTGGTGCGACGGCTGGTTGGAATGGCCGTACTGGCCCATGCGCACGTCGCGTGCCTCGAGCATCTCGTGGATCACGTCACCGTAGTCGCCCACCTCGAACTTGCCCGGCGCGGAGAAGAACTGATCGAGCTTGGCGCCCAGCGCCTCGCGGCCACCGTACAGCGCGGCCAGTCCGGCACCGTCCTGTGGCGCATGGAAGGCCATGTTCCAGGCGTCGGTCTCGGTGTAGTCGCCGCCCCAACGGATCGGGCTGAACTCCTTCGCGTCCCAGCGCCACTTGCCGGCCGGATCGCGGGCGACGAAGAAGCCCACGGCCGGATCGAACAGGTTGGTGTAACCGAGGGCGCGCGAGCGATACCACACGGCGTCGTCGGCGTACGAACGGTAGCCATCGCCCGACGGCGCAGCCTTGGCAAGCGCCGCGGCGAGATTGCCGATGGCGAAGTCGTTGATGTAACCGTCCATCGACCACGACAGGCCTTCGCTTACCTTGTCGTCGGTGTAGCCGTTGAACAGCGAACGCTCGATGCCCTTGCGCCCGGCGCCCTTCACGTCCGTGCTGACGCTGGACGCGTTACGGATCGCCGACTGGTAGAACGACGCGACATCGAAGTTGCGCACGCCCTTCAGCCAGGCATCGGAGAACGCGACGTCCGAGCTCGTGCCGACCATCAGGTCCGCGTAGCCCGGCGACGACCAGCGGGCGATCCAGCCCGCATCGCGGTACTGCTGCACGAAGCCGTCGATCATGTGCCCCGCTTCGTTCGGCGTAAGCAGCACATAGGCCGGCCACGCCGTGCGATAGGTATCCCAGAAGCCGTTGTTGACGTACGGCTGGCCGTCGACGATGCGTGCCCCCGTATGCGTGGGCGTGTTCTCGCCGGCGGGTGCCGAGAACGGGCTGGCGTAGCGCCATACCGGCTGGTCCTTGGTGCCCGTGTTCTCGTACGCCTGGTTCGGATAGAGGAACAGGCGATACAGGCTGGAGTAGAGGATGGTGCGCTCGTCGCGGGTGGCGCCTTCGACCTTGAACGTGCCGAGGCGATCGTCCCAGGCCTTGCGGGCGCGCTCGTGCACGCTGTCGAAGTCGTCGTTCGCCGCGATTTCCTGGGCGAGGTTGGCCTTGGCCTGGTCGACGCCGATGAGCGAGGTGGCGATGCGCATCGTGACGGTCTTGCCGCCCTTCTTCGCCGTGTCGAAGCCGAACCAAGCCGAGGCATCGTCGCGCTTTTCACCGGTGAGACGCCCGCTCTCCGTCACCGGCTTGTCGAACTCGGCGTAGAAGAACATGCGCGTCGCGCCCGTGGAGAGGCGGCTCTTCACGTCCGACCAGCCCTGGATGCTGCGGTGTTCCGGATCCAGCG
>DATNJP010000393.1:0-4609 GCA_035603855.1 Luteibacter sp.
GAGGAACCCGCGGCGATCAGTCATGGGGGTTCTCCTGTCGCCCGTTGCGTACGCGATACCAGCCCGTGATCATGCCGCGCAGCTGGTTCAGCGGCCCGCTGACCAGCACCTCGAACACGTGCACGAGGATGAACGCGACAAAGGCGGTGGCGATGAAGAAGTGGATCGTCCGCGCGGACTGCCTCCCCCCCACCAGGTCGACCAGCCAGTGCAACACGGCGTCCATCCGCGGCGACATGGCGATGCCCATCAGCACGATGCCGCCGCCGAAGACGAAGATCGCGACGAGGTAGGCGATGCGCTGGAGCACGTTGTAACGCAGCGCTTCGTCGCCATGGGCATGGCGGAAGCGAACGTGGTCGACGATCGAGCGGCCGATGCCGCGCCAGTCGGCGCGCGTGGGCACGAGGTCCCTGTCGAGATGCCGGCTGGCCAGTGACCAGCCGACGTAAGCGATACCATTGGCGACGAAGAGCCAGGCGAAGAAGAAGTGCCAGCGCCGGCCCATCGCGAGCCAGCCCGGGCCGGGGATCGTCGCCCAGGCGGGGAAACCCCGCGCGGCCCATTCGCCGTCGACCTTCGATGCGCCGAGCACACCCGTAGTGTCGAACGCGTGGCCGCCGATATGGGTCGTGCCGCGTGGATTGCCCTGCGCGTCCATGCCGCCTCGCAACGCGAGGATCGCCTTGTCCGGATCGGAGCGATTGCCCCAGTACAGTGCCGGATGCGCGTTGAAGATCTGCAGACCGCTGCCCAGCAGCACAAAGAGGCAGATGACGTTGACCCAGTGCATCACGCGAACGGGCCAGCGGTGACGGTAGACGAGGCGGCTCTCAGGCATCCGCATGGCTCCGGCCGTCGAGCCATCCTGCCGTCATCGCTCGAGTCACATCCGATTCCTCGTCAAGATCATGCGAGAGTTCTTCCGCGGGTACTGCGCGTGGTGCCGTTTCCGACCACAGCTGGCGGAAGCCCTTGTCGCCTTGCAACGCCGTGGCGCCCGCCAGCGTTGACGCGCGCAACACCGCGGGAACGCCAAGCCCGTCACCGTATGCCGTGACGGTATCCCTGTCGGCGCCGTGGGCCGCGAGCAGGGCGGAGAAGTGGCGCGCCTCCAGCGCGGGTTGGTCCACGACGGTGACCAGTACGGGCCGGTTTCTTCCCGCGAGCGCTCGCGCGGCATGGCCTAGCGAGGAAGCAAGCCCGCTGGCCCAGTCGTCGTTGGTCACGACCTCGACATCTTTTCCCTCCAGCGCGGCCGAGACGGCCGCGGCCTGCGCGCCGACGATGACGAGCGTCCGCGATGGCCGCGTTTCGAGCACCAGCCGCGTGACGCGGGAAACCAGCGTTTCCCCACGCGAGATCAGTAATTGCTTGGGACGGCCGAGGCGCCTGCTGCCGCCCGCGGCCAGGATCACGGCGTCATGCCCGCCGTTCATGGCTGGCGCGCGCGGTCGCGCTGGCAGATCTGCGCGATGATGGAAAACGCGATGCCGTGCGGCGTCTGCGCTCCGATCGGCAGGCCCGCGGGGAGGTGCAGGCGGATCAGTTCGTCTTCCGCCACGCCATCGCCCTTCAGGCGCTCGATGCGCGCGCCGATCTTGTTCCGGCTACCGAGGACGCCCACGGCGAACGCCGGCGACTGCAACGCATGGGTGACCACCGCATGGTCGATTTCGGCATCGTGGCTCAGCGAGTAGACCGCCGTGCGGTCGTCGAGCCGCAGATCGGCGAGCGCCACCGGCAAGGCGCGCGGATCGTAGCCGGCCAGCGCGATATCTTGCGGCGGCTCCGCCGGGCCGTGCGGACGCAGCAGCACGACCTCGACACCGACGAAGGGGGCAAGCCTTGCCACGGCCAGCGTGACGGGGTCGCCACCGACCGCCACCAGTCTCAGCGGCGGACGGTGCACGGTCGCGTAGGTGGTCGCATCGCTTTCATGGGCACCTTCGCGGATGTGCCATGCGCCGGTCCCGGCGTCGCTGAGGACGGTGAGCGTCCGCCGCTCGCGGCGTGCCACCGCCAGCACATTGACGTACGCGGAAGGCTCGTGCAGTTCACGAACGAAGATGCCGATGCGCCCGCCGCAACTCAGCTGGATGTCGAGGACGGCGCTGCCGACCCCGTAATCGAGCAGGCGGGGGCGGCCCTCCGCCATGGCCATGGCGGCTTCGCTGGCGACCGCGGCTTCCACGCAGCCCCCGGAGACATATCCGGCCACCCGGCCATCGGCGGCGATCGCCATCTCGCTACCGAGCGGGCGCGGCGACGGGCCTTCCGTGCTGACCAGGGTGGCGAGGGCCACCCGGCCGGCATGCGCGAACTCGCGCAGCGGCGGCAGCAGGTCTTCCACCAGGGCATAGTCCGGCCAGGCGGGCCAGGCGGCTGCGACGAAGGGTTGCAAGGCGCTCATGGGCGAAGTCTGGCACGATTGCACATGAAGGGCTCGACCGGGTCGAAAACACCCGTCTCACGGCCATTGTGCTCTGCTAAGGCGACCATGTCCCCACTCATCGACCGCCACGGACGTACCAAGCGCAAGCTGCGGATATCGCTTACCGACCGCTGCAACTTCCGCTGTACGTACTGCATGCCCGAGCATCCCGACTGGTTGCCGAAAAGCAGCCTTCTGGAGCGCGACGAGATCGTGCGGCTCGCGGGGCTGTTCGTCGACCATGGCATCGACCAGATCCGGCTGACCGGGGGCGAACCGCTGTTGCGCCGCGACCTCGTCGAATGCGTGCACGCCATCGATGCCCTGCGCGCGCGTGGGCTGAGAAGGCTGTCGATGACCACCAACGCGTCGCGCATCGCGCCGAAGGCGCGTGAACTGGTGGAAGCCGGCATCGACGACTTCAACGTCAGCCTGGATGCCATCGATCCGGAATCCTTCCGCCGGCTGACCTTGCGCGAGATCGCCCCGGTGCTCGATGGCATCGATGCGCTGGCCGCGGCCGGGGCGAGCGTGAAGTTGAATGCCGTGGTGATCCGCGGCGACAACGAGAAAGACATCGTGCCCTTGCTCGAATGGGCGATGGCACGTGGACTGCCCTTGCGCTTCATCGAATACATGCCGCTGGACGCGCCGGGACACTGGAAACGCGAGGCGGTGGTGTCCGAAGCCGACATGCTCGCGGCCATCGCGGAGAAACACCACGTGGAGTTGCTGCCGCGTGGCAGCGATCCGGCCACGCCCTACCTGGTCGACGGCCATTATCCGCTCGGCATCATCTCCACGGTCTCCCATCCGTTCTGTTCCACCTGCGACCGCTTGCGCATCACCGCCACGGGCGAACTCTTCACCTGCCTGTTCTCGCCGATCGGCACGCCGCTCGGTGCGCGCATGCGCGACGGTATCGACGACGAGGCGCTGGCTGCGCAGGTCGCGCGCGCCGTATGGTTGAAGGATGCCGGTTACGCCTCGCGGCCGGGTCCGGTCGACCGTCCGCTGACCATGCATGCGATGGGTGGATGAGCCACCGCTTCCCAGGAAATCCATGAAACCGATCGTCTTCGAACTCTTCGCCAACCTTGAACGGCTGGCCGGCAGTAACGAATGCCGGATCGATGCCGGCGACGACGTCGGCACCGTCGCCGACGCCCTCGCGTTGCTGGCCCGCCAGCGCCCCGAACTGGCCGGCTCCCTTGAACGCTGCGCCTGCGTGTCGGGCGACACGATCATCCGGCGCGCCGACGCCCTGCCGGCGGACGGGCGCATCGCCTTGTTACCGCCTGTGGCGGGGGGTTGAACATGTCCCATGAGGTTCTTTCCCACGCCCCCGTCGCCGTCGAGCCGCTGCTGGAGCTGGATGCCCACCCGGAATGCGGCGGCCTCGCCTTGTTCGTCGGCACGGTGCGCGATCACCACGAAGGCCGGCCGGTTCGCCACCTGAAGTACACCGCCCACGAGCCGCTCGCGGCGAAGGTGATCCGCGACGTCGAGCACGCTACGCGCGAGCGCTACGGCGTACCGTATGTACGCATCGTGCATCGGCTGGGCGACCTGTCGATCGGGGACATCGCGATCGTCTGCGTGGTGCGCGCGCCGCATCGCGCGGAAGCCTTCGATGCATGCCGCTACGCGGTCGATGCGGTGAAACATGGCGCGCCGATCTGGAAGGAAGAGTTCTATACCGACGGAAGCAGCGCCTTCGTGGAGGGCTGCTGCATCCGCGACGATTTCGATGCGCCGGGTACGCCGCATCGCCACCACTCGCACACGAGCCACGGATGAAAGACGTCAGCCAGAAGCCGGATTCACTGCGTATCGCGCGCGCCACCGCCACCCTCCATGCTCCCGCCGCCTGCATCGATCTCCTGCGTAGCGGTGAGACGGAGAAGGGCGATCCGCTGAAGACGGCACGCGTGGCAGGCATTCTCGCCGCGAAGCGCACCGATGAACTGATTCCGCTATGTCACCCGCTACCGATCCATCGCGCGGACGTGCATTACGAACTGGCTGACACATTCGTGCGCGTCATCGCCGAAGTGCAGACCATCGGGCCGACCGGTGTCGAGATGGAGGCGTTAACGGCTGCCAGCCTCGCGGCCCTCACGATCTACGACATGCTCAAGCCGTATGCCGAACCGGATGAACTGCACATCGAGG
>DATNJP010000394.1:0-9926 GCA_035603855.1 Luteibacter sp.
CAACAACAACGGCTATCCCGTCGACGACGACGAGAACGCCGATGCCGGCAGCAACGATCGCCTGATCAACCTGACCGAGCTCAAGCGCAAGAACGCCATCCAGCTGCTCGAGTTCGCCGAATCGCTCGGTGTCCGCGAAGGCGTGGCCCGCCAGCGCAAGCAGGATGTGGTCTTCAACATCCTCAAGGCCCACGCCCGTTCAGGCGGCGGCATCTGGGCGGAAGGCGTGCTCGAGATCCTGCAGGACGGCTTCGGCTTCCTGCGCTCGGCCGACGAATCCTACCTGGCCGGTCCCGACGACATCTACGTCTCGCCCAGCCAGATCCGCCGCTTCAACCTGCGCACCGGCGACTACATCACCGGTCGCGTCCGCCATCCGAAGGAAGGCGAGCGCTACTTCGCGATGCTCAAGGTCGACGACATCAACGGCGATCCGCCGGAGGCGTCGAAGAACAAGCTGCTGTTCGAGAACCTCACCCCGCTGTTCCCGCGCAAGTCGTTCAAGCTCGAGCGTGGCAACGGGTCGACCGAGGACATCACCGGCCGCATCCTCGACCTCGTCGCGCCGATCGGCCGCGGCCAGCGTGGCCTCATCGTCTCCCAGCCGAAATCCGGTAAGACGATGATGCTGCAGAACATTGCCCAGGCGATCCAGTACAACCACCCGGACGTCCATCTGATCATGCTGTTGATCGATGAACGCCCCGAGGAAGTCACGGAAATCGCCCGTACCGTTCGCGGCGAAGTCATCAGCTCCACCTTCGACGAGCCCGCCGTGCGTCACGTGCAGGTCGCCGAAATGGTGATCGAGCGTGCGAAGCGCCTGGTCGAGCACAAGAAGGACGTCGTGATCCTGCTCGACTCGATCACCCGCCTGGCCCGCGCCTACAACACCGTGGTGCCCAGCTCCGGCAAGGTCCTCACCGGTGGTGTCGACGCCAACGCCCTGCAGCGCCCCAAGCGCTTCTTCGGCGCGGCCCGTAACGTCGAGGAAGGCGGCAGCCTGACGATCATCGCCACGGCGCTGACCGATACCGGCTCGAAGATGGACGAGGTGATCTACGAGGAGTTCAAGGGCACCGGCAACATGGAAGTGCACCTGTCCCGTCGCATCTCCGAGAAGCGCGTCTACCCGGCGATCGACATCAACCGCTCGGGCACCCGTCGCGAAGACCTGCTCATCGATCCGGACCTCCTCGCGAAGATCTGGATCCTGCGCAAGCTGCTCCACCCGATGGATGAACTGGCGGCGATGGAATTCATGCTCGACAAGATGAAGAACACGAAGTCGAACGACGAATTCTTCAACTCGATGAAGCGCTGAGTTCAGTCTCGCTGGAACTTGCGAAAGGCCGCCCCCGGGCGGCCTTTTCGTTTTCACCCCCGGCTTCCGGCATTTGTTACGCTGCGCGCCGGTCCATACCTTTTGGACATGAATGACCGTCCCCATGTGGACCGGCTACCGGCGGAAACGCCCACTATCCAAGGAATGTCCGTGTCCATCCCCAGCGCCGCCAAGAGCACGCCCATCGGCGACCGTCACGACCTGGTCGCCTACCTCGCCGAGGGTGAGAAGCCGCGCGAAGCCTGGCGCATCGGAACGGAACACGAGAAGTTCGGTTTCTACACCGACGACCTCACGCCGCCGCCTTTCGAGGGCGAGCGCCCAGGCATCCGCGCCATCCTCGAAGGACTGGCCTCTCGCTACGACTGGGCTGTCGCCACCGAAGGCACGACGCCCGTCGCTCTGACCAAGGGCAAGGCCAACATCACGCTGGAGCCGGCCGGGCAACTGGAACTCTCCGGTGCGCCGCTGGAGACGATCCACCAGACCTGCGCCGAGGTTACCGACCACCTGGCGGATGTCCGCTCGGTCGCCGATGACATGGGCATCGGCTTCCTCGGCATGGGCTTCCAGCCGAAATGGCGCCGCGACCAGATGCCGTGGATGCCGAAGGGCCGCTACAAGATCATGCGCGAATATATGCCCAAGGTCGGCTCGCTCGGCCTCGACATGATGACCCGCACGTGTACCGTCCAGGTCAACCTCGACTACGCGAGCGAGGCGGACATGGTGAAGAAGTTCCGCGTCGGCCTGGCGCTGCAGCCCATCGCCACCGCGCTGTTTGCCAACTCGCCGTTCACCGAGGGCAAGCCGAACGGCTACAAGTCCTATCGTTCGCACGTGTGGACCGACACCGATGGCGATCGCACCGGCATGCTCGACTTCGTCTTCGAGGACGGCTTCGGTTATGAACGCTACGTCGACTACATCCTCGACGTGCCGATGTACTTCAGCTATCGCGATGGCCAGTACGTCGACCTGTCCGGGCAGGACTTCAAGAAGTTCATGCGGGGCGAGTTGCCCGCGCTGCCGGGCGTGAAGGCCTCGATGAAGGACTGGGCGGATCACCTGACCACCGCCTTTCCCGAGGTTCGCCTCAAGCAGTATCTCGAAATGCGCGGCGCCGATACGAGCACGTGGAATTCGCTATGTGCCCTTCCGGCATTCTGGGTCGGCCTGCTCTACGACGATACCGCCCTGGACGCGGCATGGGACCTGGTCAAGGATTTCAGCAAGGCCGAACGCCACGCGCTGCGTGATGGCGTGCCGAAGGATGCGCTGGCACTTCGCTTCCGCGATTACACGGTACGCGACCTCTCGCTCGAGGCACTGAAGATTTCCGCCGCCGGCCTCAAGCGCCGCAACCGGCTGAGCGAACGCGGTGCCGACGAGTCGATCTATCTCGAGCCATTGATGGAGATCGCCATCTCCGGGAAGACCAAGGCCGATGTGCAGCTCGAGCGGTTCCACAACGAGTGGAATGGGAGTGTGGATCCGGCTTTTAGTGAGTACGCTTATTGAGTTTTTGGGGCGTTGGCTTCTTGGCTTCTTTGATTCTTCGGCTCTAGACCTCTTCGCTTCTTCGCTTTGTTGGCTTTTCGCCGCTGAAGCGGCTCCCACATTTCCTTAATTTCCTTGTGTCCTTATGTACAAAAAAAAAACCTCCCCGTTGCCGGGGAGGTTTTTTTTGTGGCGGTATCAGTGGATCGCGGGAGCGATCAGAACTGGTACTTGGCCGAGACGCTGAGCAGGTTGCCCTTGTCGTCGTTTTCGCCGACCAGACGATCGTTGGTCGAGCTGCTCACGCCGCCGATGTGCGCCTTGTTGACGAAGATGTGGGCATAGCCCGCATTGATCTCAAAGCGCTCCGTGGCCTTGTAGCCGAGACCGACCGCGAGCCAGCGACGGGTGGAGTCGGGCACGCGAGGCGAACGGGTGTCGTCGTAGGTCGGGGTGCTGTCGACGGCGACACCGCCACGCAGGGTGAACTTGTCGTCGAGGTAGTACTCGCCACCGACCGAGGCGAACCAGCTATTACGCCAGCTGTAGTTCTCGGAGGTGGGCGGCTGGTTCGGGTTCGAGTAGTTGACCGTGAGGTTCTTGAACGAATCCCACTTGGTCCACGACAGGTCGAATCCGAGGCCGAACTTCTCGTCCTGGTGCCAGAAGCTGGCGGTCGCGATCGAAGGCGTGGTGAAGCCGGCGCGGCCGTCGGTGTGGGTGAACGGCGGCTGGCCGGTGCCCAGCAGGGCGCCGACGGCCGGGTTCGACAGCACCGCGGTCACGTTGGTCGGCATCGTGAAGTTGCCGGTGCCTTCGAGGTTGTGCTTGATCTTGCTACGATAGTTCAGGGCGATGCGATCGTTCGCCGTCAGTTTCCACAGGCCACCGACCTGCCAGCCGTAGGCCCAGTCGTCACCCTTGATCTTGGCGGAGCCATCGCTGCCCGGGGGCACGACCGCCGAGTACTGCGCGAGCAGAGCACGGGCGACAGCGGGCGAGATCTGGCCGGCAGCGGCGGCGCGCTGGATCAGGCCCAGGCCGACGGAGCTGTAGTTGATCGCGCTGGTCAGTTCCGCGGTGGTCTTCTGCGCGATCGCGCTGACGCCGACCGCGAAGTCGTCGGTCACGTCGAACGAGGCCGAGAGCGTGATGTCGTACGACTTGAAGTCGGACTTCACGGCGTTGTACCGGCCCTTCCAGTCGGAGTCGTATTCGGTCTTGAAGCCGAACGGCGCGGTCAGGCCGAGGCCCAGGTGCACGCGGTCGCTGACCTGGGTCGCGAAATACAGCGCCGGGACAGGGATGGTCGTGCCGGCGTCGCCGCCGTTGCCGCCGGTGATCGGGCGACCCTGCGCATCCGTGGCCGTGCCATGGAACTTGGTGCTGAAGTTGATGCCGGTCACGTCGGCCTGGAACACGTTGCCCTTGAGCAGGGTCATCGCGGCCGGGTTGTTGACGATGGCCGAGGCGTCGTCACCCGCGGCGGTCGAACCGGCGAAGGCGCGGCCCAGCGCCTTGGCGCTGTTTTCCTTGAGCTGGAACGCGCTGGCGTGGGCAGCCTGGGGAGCCACCAGCGCGCCGGCGATGGCCAGCGTCAGGGCGGCGATGGCCAGCGGACGGGTCGAAAGGTTCAGCTTCTGCATTCGGAGTGGCTCCTGCTTCTTGTTCTGCTCGGGGGCGACGTAAAGCGCGTGGAAAACGTAAAACTTTCCCCTTTTCATACGCGCGTTTAACATTCTGGCAGCGAACTCTGTACGAGTTGACAGAAATTTTGCAAGTGCACTCGCAGCAATCAGGCAAGAAAAACTTCACCGAATACTGGTAGCCCCTTTACGACGGCAACTGTTACCGTAAGCAACCGAGCCGCCGCGAGACCTGCCGTCATGCACTGCTTCGTCTACGCCAGTCAGCGCAAACCGGACACCTACGTCTGGCTCACCCGCCGGGACGGCTTCGATCTGCTCCCGGAGCCCCTGGTGCTCCTGCTGGGTGAACTCCGCTTCGTCCTTGAGGTAGAACTCACGCCGCAGCGCAAGCTGCCGCATGACGACACCGAGCGGGTCCTCGCCAGCCTCTCGTCCATGGGTTGGCACATGCAGACACCGCCAAACGAGACACTCAGCGTGTGCAACCAGCCGAACCACAATCGCGAAATCGATCCGGACCAGACGCTCGTCCGCGCCTGATCCGGCCGAATCCGCATATAGGCGAAACGTGCATCCCGGGTTAACGCGACGTTACCGCGTAGGCGGTTTCGGCTCCGTATACTCCTGCGCATGGCCAATCCCAAACGTCGTCGACCACCGCTGATCAAGGCGCTGCCCTGGTTCCTCCCCGCCCTGCTGGCCGTCGCCTGCGCGGGGCTGACAGCCTCACCGCTGGCGCTGATCCCCCTGCTGCTGGCGAATGCCCTGGCGATGAGCGCGGTGTGCCATGCGATCGGCTTCGATCCCGAGCCCAGCTACCTGCGCACGGTGCTGCGCCGTGGCTCGGCCTATGTGGTCATGTTCACGGTCTATACGTTCGTCGTCTTCGTGCTGGTGGCGTGGCCGCTGCTCAAGCTCACGCAGGCACCCAGCCTCGGTGCCGCGCTGCTGCTGGCCGCCACGCTGGTGGTCGCCCTCGCCGCGCTCTGGCGCGTATGGCCGGCGTTCGGGCTGGTTTTCCTGTGGGACGACGCCTATCCGGAGCAGAGCGGCGACGGCTCGTGGATCTTCACGGCGATGGCCCGCTCGATCAGCTTCGGCCGCCACCTGTCGGCGGAGGAACGCTTCTTCTCGCATTTCCTGCCCGCCGCGCTGGGGCTGCTCATCCTCGCGTTCTGCGCCGTCGCCCTGTCGGGACTGTACGGCGTGCTGCCGTCCGAGATGCGTCTCGCGGCGCTCGGCCTCTATGCGCTGGTGCTGCTGCCGCTCGGTTGCATGGTCATCGCGAACCGCACGTTGCGCGCGCTGCTCTGCGACAGGCGCGGGCATATTCGTACCGCGCGCGCCGAACCACGCCGTGACGACGTGGCCGTGCCCGAGGCGCCAGCACCCATTCCCGTGCTGAGCACGGAAGAGAGCCAGCCCGGCGTGCGTGAGCGTTCGCTTCTGGCCGCGACACGCGAAGGCGACATCGCGCGCGCCGTGGCCCTCGTGGAAGCCGGTGCCGATCCGAACACTGCGGCGGAGCCAGGCGACCGTGACCAACGCCCCGTGCTGACCCTGGCCGCGCTGTCGCCGGACATTCGCCTGCTTCGCTCGCTCATCGCCAGGGGCGCGCAGGTCGACCGCGTGCATAACGGCATGACCGCCCTGCTCGCCGCCACCCGTGACAGCTGGCATGGCCGTCCCGAGGCGGTGCTCACCCTGCTCACCAACGGCGCCAACGCCGCCGGCACCGATGCCGAAGGCAACACGCCCCTGCACGGGGCGGTCCTCAGCGCGGAGCCCACGGTCGCCGCCATGCTGCTGGATGCCGGCGCGCCGGTGGACGCCATGAACGCGGCGGGAGATACCCCACTGGCCATCGCCTGCCGCGCCGCGAACTGGGCGCTTGCGCGATTCCTGCTCGAACACGGTGCCAAACCAGCCCCCGTGGGCGGCGAACCCGCGCTCGTCGCGGCCGCCGCCATCCCCGACGACGACAGTGAAGGCGCGAAGGTGCTGCTCCGGCACAAGGCGCCCGTGAATGCGACGAATGGCCAGGGCCGCACGGCACTGATCGCCGCAGCTTCGGAAGGCCATGAACAGATCGCCCGCACCCTGCTGCAGGCCAACGCCAACCCGAACCTCGCGGATCGCCACGGCACCACGGCCCTGATGGAAGCCGCGCGCGCGGGTGCGCACGGCATCGTCCAGCTGCTCGCCGATGCACAAGCCGACGCGTCGCCGCGCGATGGGCACGGTCGGGACGCACTCACGCTCGCGTGCCAGTCGCCCCGTGCACAGGCGTCCACGGTACGTGCCCTGCTCGCGCTCGGCGCCCAGCCGACGGAACCAGGAGCCGATGGCCGAAGCGCCCTCGATCATGCGGCCGCTGCCGGCCGCTGGGATTTCGTCGCCCTGCTCGATCCGGAAACACCGCTGCCGACGTCGCTGAGTGAATCGGTCGTACCGGAAGCGGGCGCGGATTCCCCGATGCATCTCTACGACGCCCTGCGCTTCGGCCATTGGGCCGTCGCGTCGACATTCGCCGCGAAGGTGCGCGAGTGGCCGACACACGAACTCGCGGCGCTCTACATCGATCTCGCCGGTCCGGGCTTCGAAGCCGCGCGTGCGTGGCTGCTCGATCACGGCCTTCCCGCGGAAACCCGCCTGCAGCCGACCACGGAAGAGGAAGGCGTTCTCGGCCGTCGTCTCTTCGACGCGCTGTTGCCGCAGTTGCCCCAGTCGGCCGACGCCTTGCTCCAGTTGATGCGAGCGGGCGCGTCGCCCGCCGGTGCGGGTCTGCTGGGCCAGGCAGTGTGCCGCCTCGAAGGCCAGGACGAACGCCTCACGCTGGCCATGCTCGAAGGCGGTGCCGATCCGTTCGGCGCGGACGCCCGTGGCCGTACGCCGATGCACATGGCGGCCACCACGGGGCGTGTGGCACTGCTCGGCGCGTTGCTCGCACGTGGCATGGACCCCAACGTGCGCGACGCCGGTGGCCGCACGCCGCTGCACGCCGCACTCGAACAGGACGATAGCCTCGCGCTCGTTCGCCTGCTGGTGGCGCACGGCGCCGACCCGGAAGCGGCCGACGTCAACGGCGAGACGCCGTTCGGACTCGGCATCGGCCATGGCGACGTGGAGCGTTGGCTGAGCTGGCCCCTGTGGCCGCTGCCGCGCCGCATCCTGCGCGCCGACGACCTGCCCGCCGCCGCGGCCGCTGGTGACATGCAGGCCGTCGATCGCCTGCTCGAACTGGGTTTCGCCGTCGACACGCGCGACAGCCAGGGGGCCAGCGCGCTACTGCGTGCCGCCGGTGCCGGCCAGCGCGATGTCGCCGAACACCTCCTCGCCGCTGGCGCCGACCCGACCGCTGCCGCCGCATCGGGCGTGACACCGCTCGTCGCCGCCGTGAACGCGCGCCGGGAGTCCGTCGTGGAGTTGCTGCTGGCGAAAGGCGTCGCGCCCGACCAGCGCCTGCCGGGCAACGCCACGGCCTTGATGATCGCCGCCGCGCTGGGCTATCCCGAAATCGCCGACATGCTGCTCGCCGCCGGTGCCGATGCCGCCGCCGAAGATGCGCACGGGCATACCGCGTTGCACGCGGCCGCACAGTACTGCTTCGGCAGCAGCGACAGCCTGCGCGCTCGCCGGCTGCTCGACGCCGTGATCGGCAAGGGTGCCGATGTGAACAAGGCGGACAAGGATGGCGCGACGCCGTTGCTGATGTTGCTGGGAGCACACCTGCGCCCTGGCGCGGTAGCGGATGCCACGCACCTTGGTGCGCTCGTTCCCGTGCTGCTCGACGCCGGCGCGAAAATGGAACACGCCGACCACCGCGGTGTCAGCGCGCTTCATGCCTGCGCGATGCACGCATTGCTCGCACCGGCGCGTGTCCTGCTGCACCGTGGCGCGAACCGCAACGCCACGGACGCCTTCGGCCGCACCGCGGGCGACGTCGCGCGGCACCTGGGCTATGTCGACATCGCGCATGAACTCGGCACGCGCGTCGGTGCGATTCCCAGCGTCCGGCAGACGTTGCGTCAGCCGGCACAACCGGACTGACCGGCTACTTCTCTTCTTCGCGCACGCGCTCTTCCACGGCGTCCGCCTCGAAGAGTTGCTGAAGATCGTGCAGCGCTTCCTTGGTGGTCTGTACGAGCGCGGTTTCGTCGTCGTAGACGAGGTATTGCGCCCGTAGCACCTGGTCGTCGTGCTTGCGGAACCGTGCGATGCGGCTCTCGACGACATCGGGCGTCAAGCCGAGCGATTCGAGCACGTGGCGGGTCATTTCCAGGCTCGAGTAGAACGTCTCGCGTACGGGTTCCTCCACGCCGATGTCCATCAGGCGGAAGGTGTGCTGGCGGTTACGCGCGCGGGCCACGATCTTCAGGTGCGGGTATTGCCGGCGCACCAGGCGCGCCGTGCGCAGGTTTGCCTCGGGATCGTCCGTCGCGATGACGAACACTTCCGCCTTGTCGGCCTGCGCCGCGCGAAGCATCTCCGGCCGGCCCGGGTCGCCAAAGAACAGCGACGTGCCGCCGAAGCGACGTGACGTTTCGACCTGCTCCACCGAGCTTTCCAGCGCGACGAACTGGATGCCTTGCGCGCGCAGCACGCGAGCGACGATCTGGCCCATGCGGCCGAAGCCGGCGATGATCACGCGCGGTGTATCCGCTTCGATCGCGTCGAACTCGCGGTCCGGCTTGCGCACGCGCTCGTGCACCAGTCGCGATGCGAGCAGCACGAGCAGCGGCGTGAGCGCCATCGACAACGAGATCGCCATCACCATCAGGCCACGCTGGGCATCGGTGATGAGCCGGTTCTGCTGGGCGAGGTTGAGGATGACGAAGGCGAATTCGCCGCCACAGGCGAGCACCGCCGCCAACCTCACCGAGTCCGCCGTGGTGAGCGCTCCGACCAGCTTGCCCAGGGGCATGATCAGCACGGCTTTCACCGCCAGCAACAAGGCGACCATGCCGAGCACGAGCAGCGGCTTCTGGACCAGCATGGCCAGGTCGACCGACATGCCCACGCTGACGAAGAACAGGCCGAGCAGCAGGCCCTTGAACGGCTCGATGTTGGATTCGAGCTCGTGGCGGTATTCCGAGTCCGCGAGCAGCAGGCCGGCAAGGAAGGCACCCAGCGTCGTGGAGATACCCGCCAGCTCCATGAGCCACGCCGTACCCATCACGACGAGCAAGGCGGTGGCCGTGAACACCTCGGTGCTCTTGGCGCGGGCGACGAAACGGAACACGTGGCGCAACAGAAGGCGGCCGCCGACGATCACGCCGAAGATCGTGCCCACGACGCGAATCACGGACATGATGTCCGGGCCATGCGCGTCATGGCCGACCATGCCACCGAGCAGGGGCACGGCGGCGATCAACGGAATCGCCGCGAGGTCCTGGAACAGCAGGATGGCGAACGCCTGGCGGCCATAGACG
>DATNJP010000395.1:0-7370 GCA_035603855.1 Luteibacter sp.
TGGGCTCCTGGTCGCCCTGCTCTCCCGCGGCAAGCGTGACGATGGCAGCGCCGCTCGCTTCGACGCGCTGCGTGACGACAGCCGCCGGCTCGAGGCGGTCATCCGCGAGGAGCAACGCGCGGGCCGAGGCGAACTCGGCGAAAGCTTCGGCCAGTTCCGCGGCCATGTGCAGGAACAGCTGCAAGGCGTGGCGGAGCGCCAGCACGAGCGCATCGAAGGCTTCGGCCGCCGTCTCGACCAGCTCACCGAACGAACCGATATCGGCCTCCAATCGCTGCGCCAGGGCCTGGCTGACGATTCGCGCAAGACTCGCGAGGAATCCGCGCTCACGCTGAAACATTTCGGCGAATTGATCGACCAGCGCTTCGCCGCGCTCACGGCCGACAACGAAAAGCGGCTGGGCGATGTCCGCGCGACGCTCGAGACGCGATTGGCCGCCATCCAGCAGGACAACGCGGCCAAGCTCGAACAGATGCGCGCCACGGTGGACGAGAAGCTCCAGTCCACGCTGGAGACCCGCCTGGGCCAGTCCTTCCAGCTGGTGTCCGAGCGCCTCGAAGCGGTGCAGCGCGGGCTGGGTGAAATGCAGGCGCTGGCCGCCGGCGTGGGTGACCTTAAGCGCGTCCTGACCAACGTGAAGACCCGCGGCACCTTCGGTGAAGTCCAGCTGGGCGCACTGCTCGAACAGATCCTCATCGCCGAGCAATACGCCGCCAACGTGGCGACGGTGCCCGGTTCGGCCGAGCGCGTGGAATACGCCATCCGCCTTCCGGGCACCGACGACGGCACGCCTGTCTGGCTACCCATCGACGCGAAATATCCCGTCGAGGATTACCAGCGCCTGCTCGACGCCCAGGATGCGGCCGATGTGGAAGGTGCCCTGATGGCGGGCAAGGCACTGGAACTGCGTGTGCGTGAGGAAGCCAAGCGCATCCGCGGCAAATACGTCGCGCCACCGCATACCACCGACTTCGCCATCCTGTTCCTGCCCACCGAAGGCCTCTACGCCGAGGTGATCCGCCGGCCGGGCCTCTCGGACCAGTTGCAGCGGGATTTCCGCGTGACCGTGGCGGGTCCCACCACCCTGACGGCCCTGCTCAACAGCCTGCAGATGGGTTTCCGCACGCTCGCCATCGAGAAGCGCTCGTCCGAGGTCTGGCACGTGTTGGCGGCGGTCAAGAACGAGTTCGGCAAGTTCGCCACGGTGCTGGAGAAGACCCGCAAGCAGCTGGATACCGTGCGCAACAGCATCGACAGCGCAGGTATCCGCACGCGGGCCATCGAGCGCAAGCTGCGCGGCGTGGAATCCCTCAGCCCGGACGAGTCCCAGGCCCTGCTGGAACTGGCCCCAGGGCTGGACGATGCCGAAACCCCGGATCTGTCGGAAGACTGATCGCACCAGGAAGCTGTAGGAGCCCATTCGGGATCCCCTTTTGCAGGGCCTCTTGTCAGAGCCCTTTTGGAACCTCTTGTGAGAGCTCCTTGTGGAACCTCTGCGAGATGCCCTTGTGGAACCTCTGTGAGATGCCCTTGTGGGAGCCGCTTCAGCGGCGATGGGTGCTCGCCCCATACTGGCCCGCTGCCGCGGGATCGCCGCTGAAGCGGCTCCCACAGACCTCTAAGGCTCCCACACCTCTGAGGGTTCCCATACCTCTAGGGTTCCCACACCTCTGAGGGTTCCCACACCTCTAGGGTTCCCACACCTCTAGGGTTCCCACACAACGCCAGGGCTCCCACGTAATCGGGCGCCCGCAGGTGACAACAACGCTACAATAGCGGTTTGCTTCCCGAAGGAACCCACCCCGATGAGCGACGACGCCAAGTCCCGTCCGGTCAGCCGCGAACAGGCCGAGGAGGCCGTGCGCACGCTTCTGCTTTGGGCGGGTGAAGACCCGAAACGCGAGGGCCTGCTCGATACGCCCAAGCGCGTGGTCAAAGCCTATTCGGATTGGTTCAAGGGCTACGACGAAGATCCGGCCGATTACCTGCGCCGCACCTTCGAGGAAGTGGCCGGCTATGACGAGATGATCGTCCTGCGCGACATCGAGTTCGAAAGCCACTGCGAACACCACATGGCGCCGATCATCGGCCGCGCGCACGTCGGCTACGTGCCGACCGACCGCGTCGTCGGCATCAGCAAGCTGGCCCGCGTCGTCGACGGTTTCGCCCGCCGCTTCCAGGTGCAGGAAAAACTGACCGCGCAGATCGCCCATTGCATCGAGGACACGCTGCGTCCGCGCGGTGTCGGCGTAGTGATCGACGCCAGCCACGAATGCATGACCACGCGTGGCGTGCACAAGCGCGGTGTGTCGATGATCACCAGCCAGATGCTCGGCAGCTTCCGCGAAGACCCGCGCACACGTGGCGAGTTCCTCCGCTTCGTCGGCGTCGACCGTCGCTGACCTTGAGCGGACCGACCGACACCACCGTCCACGACGAACGCCTCCAGGATCTCTTCCGCGACGGCGTTGTCGCCGAGGACCTTCGTTCCGTCTTCCCGCTGTTGCGTGGACGCGGCCTGTTGCGCGCGTTCTCCGCGCTGTTCCACGGTAGCGAAGCGCAGGTGCTCCTGCGCCTGCTGGTGCTGCGCACGCTGGGTGGCCGATCGCACGCCACGGAATGGACACCGCAGGAAATCCGCGACCACCTGGCTTTCGTCGACACCGTCAAGCTCGAGACCGTGGTCCAGCGACTCAAGGACCACGACCTGCTGGTGTACGACGGGGAGACGATGCGCTATCGCGTCGGTTCGCCCGGACGCAAGGCACTCGCCGCGTTGGCGGTCATGCTGGAGTTCGAGAACGACGACGACGACGGACTCGGCTATCTCACGGCACAGCTCGCCGCCGGACAGGCCGTGGGGCGCGTCTCGGTCGACGAACTGGGGCATCTGCTTTCGCGTCTCACCGAGCTGAAGGAAGACTTCGACCGCGCCGTGCTGTCCGGTTCCGAACATCGCATCCGTCGCGCCGCCGAGCGCCTGGATTCGGTATGGACCTGGGTCGAGAAAGGCACCGAGGTCGTCGCCGGCATCACGGAGAAGGACGAACTCGAACCCGCCGCGCACCGCCTCGCCCAGGCCGTGGGGCGCGCGCAGAGCGCGCTGCTGCGCCAGGCCGGCGTCTTCCAGCGCGAACTGAACAAGATCGACCAGCATCGCGTGCACCTCGGTCGCACCGGCCTGTCGTCCTCGGATCTGGTGGGCTGGCTTCGGGCGCAGGATATCGACACGCTGGCCGCCTTCGAGGATGGCCAGCTGCTGCTACCGCTGCCCGCGCCGTTCATCCACGACCAGATCGCGCTGGACGTGGCCGAGTTCGAGCTGCTCGAGCGCGAACGTCTCGCTGCCGAGAGCACCGCCCTGCCAGGTGCGGAAGAACCGCCGGACACCGCCGACCTGCCCATGGACGAGGAAGACCTGCGCTTCCTCGAGGACTGGCATGCCGAACTCGCCGCCATCGGCGAACCGCGCGAGCTGGAACACACGCTCATCGGCGACGACTACGCCCTTTCCGCTTACCGGCTGTCGTTGCTCGGCCTGCTCGGCGATCCCGAATCGGCGGCGTTGGAAGGCGGCACCGCCGACCTCGCGCGCCTGCCGCTCGCGCTGGAAATCGAAGCACGCCTGATCGAGACCGACCTGCCCCAGATCGCGCTGGTCAGCGCCGGACGCCTGCGTCCGCGCGATGCCGCGAAGGACACCACCGATGCATGACGATACCGCCAGCCTGATCACCCGCCTGCTTTCCCAGCGCTGGTTGCCGCGCGACGACGCGCAGGCGCGCAAGGCGCTGCTCGACGAGGCTTTCCGCGAGGAACTCGACCGCCGTCTCGACGCCGTCGGCCTCGAGCTTCGCGAGCATCCTTATGCCGCCTACATCGGTCTCGCCGTGGCACGGAAGAGCGAGCGCGCCGTCTTCGGCGGCAGCGACAGCTGGATCTCCAACACCTTGCAACTCGACCGCGACGGCGTGGCACTGCTCGTGGTGATCTGGGCGCTGATCGTGCTGCCCAAGCGCCAGCGCCAGGTCGAGCGCCAGGATGCGGAAGCGGCTGCCTCGCAGAGCCAGATGTTCGCCGAGGAAAAACCCATTCCGCGCGACCCGACCATCTCGCCCGTGATCGCCGAGCGGACCCTGCTCGCCGACTTCGGCGACAAGCTCGGCGGCAAGACGCGCGTGGGCTTCAACCTCGGCACGCTCAACCGCCTTGGTTTCATCGTGCGCCGCAAGGGCGAAGTGGCCGAAGGGCCGCTACTGGATCTCGCCTTCGACTACGAACGCACGGCGCGACGCATCCTCGACGGTGCACTGGGCGACCTGCTCGCCGAAGCCGCCGCCCGTCCGTCGGTCGCCCCGGCCGGCGACCTCGACGACGATGAACCCATGGACGACCTCGAGGAGAACACCGATGTTTGATTTCCGCAGCCTCGAAGTCGTCCACTGGGATTACTGGCAGCGCTTCAGCCTTCCGCTCGACACGAACATCGTCACCGTCGTGGGTCCGAACGGCTCGGGCAAGACCACGTTGCTCGATGCACTGCGCACCTTGCTCACCATCGACTGCGCCGGCAACCGCGATTACAAGAGCTACCTGCGCCACAACGGCAGGCCGTTCGCCTGGCTGCGCGCACGCGTGGGCAACACACCGGGCCCGAGCGGCGAACGTCCGTTCTTCCCGCTGATGGACCGCGAAGTCACCCTGGCCTGCCGCATCCAGAAGAAAGGCGGCGAGTGGACACGTCAGTACGCCGTGCTGGGTGGCGACGTCAGCGTGGAAGAGATCGAGGCGCGCAACGATTTCCTCGGCCTGCGCGAGTATCGCGTGCGCCTGGAAGGTGCGGGACTGTCGCAGGCGATCCGCCGCGTGCTGACGCTCGAGCAAGGCGCCACGGACAAACTCTGCCAGTTGCCGCCCAAGGCGCTGCTGGACCTGGTCTTCGACGTCTTCGGCGACAAGGCCGTGCTCGACGACTACCAGCGCGCACGCAATGAACAGATCGAAGCCGACCGTGAACAGCACGGGCTGGAACACCAGCTCTCGCTGATCGGCGTCAGCCTGCAGGAAGCCGAAGCGCGCGCCCGTTCCTACCAGGAGTGGAATGCGCTGAAGAGCGAGCGCGTGGACCTCGTGTCCGACGTACTGCCGCGTACCGAACTGGCCGAGTTCGGCGCCGGCATTCGTGGAGCGCGTCCGCAACTTACCGGCGTGAAGCGTCGCGTGGCCGAACTCGAACGCCGCGATGCGGAACTCACCCGCCAGCTCGGCGAGTTCGATGCCACCGGTGAAGCATTGCGCGGCGAGCAGCACGAAGCCGACCTCGCCCGCCAGCAGACGCAGAAGAGCCTCGATGCCGCCCGCGCGGAACTCGCGCAGAACGATTTGCTGATCAAGCAGGAAACACGACTGCGCGAGATGGTTGCCGCGCAGGGCGGTGCCGACCACGAGCGTCTTGCCGACGTCGCACGCGATGCCCGCGCCATGGTGAACAGCTTGCAGGGCGAGGAAACCCGCCTGCGCCAGGAACTGACGACGCTGACCACGCAGCTGACGGCCTGGCGTAGTGGCAGGCGCTACACGCCGGACTTCGAAGCGTCGTTCCGCCGTGCGCTGGACGAGGCCGGTATCCGTCACAGCATGCTCAGCGAGATCGTCGAGATCGTCGAACCGCGCTGGCAGCCGGCCGTCGAGGCCGTGCTCGCCGGGTATCGCCACGTGGTGCTCCTGGACGATCCCCGCGATCGCGAGAAAGCCTGGAAGCTGGGCGAACAACACCGTTACAAGCATTTCGTCGTCGCCGACCGCGCACCCGCCGAGAAAGCCACACATGGGTCGCTGCTGGAGGTGGTGGAGTTCTCCGCCGCCGCGCCCGACTGGTTGCTGCGCAATCTCGATCGCATCCGTCGCGTCGAGGATGTCGCCGACGGCGCGAAGTTCGGCAAGGAACAGGACTGGATCACGCCGCAGGGCTACTTCCGCGAACGTCGCGGTGGCCGTCACCTCGGCGTCGACGACATGTATTTCGGCTCCGGCGCCCGCGAGCGCCAGCTGCGCGACGGCGAGGCGAAGCTGCGTGACATCGAGGGCCGCCTGCGCGATATCGCCACGGAGCGCAAGGAAGCCCTTGCGCGTGCGAGCGACGCGGAAGCCGTGTTGCGCGGCGCCAGTGCCAGCAGCCAGTTGGCCGACCGCGCCGACGAGTTCGCCGAGGCGCACGAACAACAGGCGCGCCTGCGCGAGGATGTGCAGCGCACCGCCGACAGTCATGTCGCCGCCGAAAGCCATTACGAGGCCGTGCGCGAGAAGCGCCTGAAGACCTCCAATGCACGCGACAACGCGGCGCGTGAACAGCGCGCGGTGCAGAACCAGCTCGCCGACGCGGTACGCCAGCATCACCAGTTGCGTGGCGAACAGATCGACCGGCTCAAGGCCTTCCGTGCCAAGCGTGCGCACGTCAGCCTCGCCCATCGCACCCGCAGTGCCATGGCGACGCTGCGCGAGCGTTACGAGTCACCTTCGGCGGTCCGTCGCGAGATCGAACGCATCGAGCGCCGTCTCGAAGAGGGCCATTGGGAACAGGACCCGAGCGTGCTCGCGCTGCGCGAGAAGTTCTGGGCCGACCACGAAGGCCTGAAGCAGGATCTCGAGAAGCGCCGCATCCATCTCGAACGCGCATCGCGCATCACGCATGAAGCTCGCGGCGCGTATATCCAGGTGCTGCGCAATACGGTTCGCCGCTACGCCAAGAACCTCAAGGTCCTGGCGGAGCTGGCGGGCATCGGCGTCGATGTGGACCTGCCCGAGCTCAGCAACGACGATCTCGCCCTGGCCTCGGCCGCGCTCCATGTGCGCTTCGAGTTCGACAAGAAGGGCTGGATCGGCATGGACGACGGCGAGGCATCCGGTGGCCAACAGGTCATGAAATCCCTGTTGCTGCTGGTGGCGCTGATGCGCGACGAAGACCGCCCGGGCGGTTTCGTCTTCATCGACGAGCCGTTCGCGCATCTGGACATCTTCAACATCGACAAGGTCGGCGCATTCCTCAAGAGCACGCGCGCCCAATACATCCTCACCACACCGGCGACGCACAACGTCAACGTCTTTCAGCCATCGGAACTGACCCTTGTGACGAGCAAGCGCCGGCCGGGAGCGACCTGGGCGCAACCGCTGGCGGTATTGCGCCGGCGGTCGAACGCGGCATGACGAGGTACCCGTTGCGCGAGGCCTACCGGGCGATACGAATCTGCTCGAACTTGCCTCGCGCTGCCGGACCCCACGGAACCCGGAAGATTGCGGGCGGTTTCATGGCCTCGGTGTGTTCGACGAGACGCGGCCACCATTGGATGAGACGAGCAGCTTTCTCGTAGTAG
>DATNJP010000396.1:0-3407 GCA_035603855.1 Luteibacter sp.
GATGGTGGGCAGCACCTTCACGGCGAAGATAACGCCGAACTTGCTGCTGTCGAGCAGGCTGCCGAAGATGAAGCGCGAGCCCACGTCCACGTAGTCGAGCAGGCGCACGAAGCCGGTGGCGATGGCGTCGAACACATCGCGGCCCAGCGGCACCTTCAGCACGATGGCGGCGAAGACGATCTGCAGGGCGACGCCGGTGGCGACCAGTTTCCAGTCGACCACGCGCTTGTTGTTGGAAAAGCAAAAGGCGATGCCGATGAGCACCGCCAGACCGAACAGGCCAAAAAGAACGTGGCCCAGTAGACCCAGCATCGTGACTTACCCCTTCGAAGGCCGGGCGCAAGCCCCCTGACCGCTTTAAAAAACGCGAGGTTACGGGAGCAGGCCCTGTGGGGCAAGGCAGGGCGCGGAACGGGCCTGCGCTGGCAGGACGCCGTGAAGACGCGTGAATCGTCCATTTACCTGCGCGGTTGCCGGGCATAGGCTTTGCGGATGAATCTCTTCCTCACCATCGCCATCGTCCAGATCGTCGCCCTGGTCACGCCTGGGCCCGATTTCTTCTTCGTTTCCCAGCTGGCGGCCAGCCGCTCGCGGCGCGAGGCCATCGCCGGTGTGGTCGGTATCGCCCTGGGCGTGGCGGTCTGGGCGGCGCTGGCGCTGCTGGGCCTGCAGATCCTGCTGCACCGGCTGGCCTGGCTGGAGCGGGGCATCGCCATCGCCGGCGGCGCCTATCTGTGCTGGATGGGATTCCAGATGCTCCGCGCATCGTGGAAGGCGAAGCCGGACGCGGCAGTGCCGGTGGTCGACGTACGCGATTCCAGCCCGCTGCGGGCACTGGTTCGCGGCCTGGCCACGAACCTGGCCAACCCGAAGGCGGCGATCTACTTCGCTTCCATCTTCTCAGCCTTCGTCGGGGACGGCATGTCCGCCACGACGCGCTGGGGCCTGTGGGCGATGGTCACGGTCGAGACCTTCCTGTGGTTCGCGGTGGTCGCGGGCATTTTCGCCCTGCCGGCCATGCGCCGCGGCTATGTGCGGGCCAGTCGCTGGATCGACGGCGGGGCCGGGGCGATCTTCACCCTGTTCGGCCTGCACCTGATCTTCGGTCGCCGGGCGATCTAACCTTTCTCGAGGTTGCGGGTCACCTGGGCCAGGCTCTCCGCGAGCACGGCCGGCTGGTCCACCCCTTCCAGGGCGGTACGCGCCAGTTCGGCGACCAGCGCGCGCACCCGTTCGGCCATGCGCCGGCCCGCCGGGGTCAGGGCGATGTCGGCCAGGCGGCGATCCGCCTCGTTGCGTACGCGCAACATCAGGCCCCGCTCGATGCCGGCGTCTACCGCATGGGTCACCGTGCTGGCGTTCACGCCACAGGCGCTGGCCAGTTCCGTGGAGATCATGCTGCCGCGCGTGGTGAGCATCAGCAGCATGTCGCTTTGCAGGGCGGTCAACCCGAATTCGCGCTGGGCGCGGCGGCGCACGGCATCGCGCAGGCGCGAACCGGCCAGCATCAGGTCCCTGCCCAGCACGAGGGCTGAGGACGTCGTCTCGTCGCCACTCATCTCAGTCAGCCGCACGGCGCCACGCACCGGGCGGCATGCCGACCGTGCGGGTGAAGACGCGGGTGAAGTGACTCTGTTCGGCGAAGCCGCAGGCCAGGGCGATATCGGCCAGCGATACGCCCGTGCTGCGCAAGAGTTCGCGCGCCCGTTCGATGCGACGGTCGAGCAGCCAGCGGTGCGGCGGCTTGCCCATGCTGCGGCGGAACGCGCGGGAGAAGTGGTTGACCGACAGCCCGCAGGCGTCGGCTACGTCGGAGACGGGGAACGACTGGTCCAGGCGTTCTTCCATGAAGGCGATGGCCCGGCGTTCCTGCCAGCCGGCGAGGCCACCGCGCGGTGCGGTGTCGTCGCGCGACGGCCTGAAGGTGAGGATGGCCCGCAGGGCCAGGGCCACGTGGGCCAGCAACGGTACGTTGGGTGCCTCGGCCCGCAGGCTGTCGAACAGCACCTGGGCCAGGGTACGGACGGCTGGGGGGTGCTCGGCGCAGATGTCGCCTTCGCCGGGGCGGCGGAACAGGATGGCTCCGGCGCCTTCGGCGTCGACCGCATAGGCGGCCCGGTAGATCAGCAACAGGTCGTCGTCCGTGCCGTCTCCCTCTTCGAGGAAGATTTCGGTCAGTTGCGCCCGTCCACGCAGGTCGTCGACGAGGCTGGCCCCTCCGGGGCGATTGCTACGGTCGACCGCCGCGGAACGCTGGGCAAGGTCGACGATGACCGTGGGCATGCCCGGACGGGTGGAACTGCAGGCTGATTCGGCGCGGTACATAGGCCGATCCTCTCGGTATCGGATGACGAGCCAAGGATTGCGCATGCAAGGATTTCAGCCTACACCCTTAAGAGGTATCGCTGTGTTACAGGCCCCCTAGACTTTGGTGGAGTGCGGGATGGGTCACACGCCGTCCACTTCCTTGCGCTTCAGGATGTAGCCCAGGCCGCCTTCGCGGTACCAGCGGTAGCCGTAGGGTTCCAGCAACACGCGGTGTTTTCCGTGGTCGTCCGGTTCGCTGTGATCGTCTGACAAAACGTTGGTCAGGCGGTTGGGCAGGGCGAAAGCCGCCTCGCAGGGGGCGTCCGAAAGATTGTGCAGGAACAGCACCGCGTTCCCGCGCCAGAGGTAGCGCATCATCAGGACGGCGTTGTCGTCCAGCGGCAGCACCTCGAAGTCGCCCCAGGACACCTCGGGGATTTCCTTGCGCATGCGGATGACGCGTTCCATCCAGTTGAGCAGGGAGCCCGGATCGCGCCGCTGCTCGGCCACGTTGACGTGCGGAAATCCGAAAGGACCCTCCGAGATCACCTTGCTCGTCGAGCGTCTGGCATCGGTGAAGCCGGCGAAGCGTTCCGTCGACCATTGCATGGCCGTGCGCGCGCATTCGCGCTCGGGCAGGGAGAGGTCGTCGCCCATGCCGATCTCGTCGCCGTAACGGATCACCGGCGTGCCCGGCATCGTGAGCATCAGGCTGTAGGCGAGTTCGAGACGGCGTCGATCGTTGCGCAGCATGGGCGCCAGGCGACGCCGGATGCCGCGGTCGTACAGTTGCATGTCCTTGTCCGGCCCGAATTCGGCGAACACGCGCTCGCGCTGTTTCTTCGTCAGCCTGCCGAGATCGAGTTCGTCGTGGTTGCGCAGGAACAGCGCCCATTGTCCCGTGGCGGGACGCGGCTTGGTCTTTTCCAGCGCCTGCGCCAGCGGACGCACGTCGCCGGATGCCAGGGCGTAGAACAGGTTCTGGTTCACCTGGAAGTTGAACATCATCTGCAGGCGGTCGCCGTCCGAGCCGAAGTACTCCATGTCGTCCTTCGGCAACACGTTCGCTTCGGCGAGGATGATCGCGTCGCCCTGTCGCC
>DATNJP010000397.1:0-12429 GCA_035603855.1 Luteibacter sp.
GCGCAGCGAGCTGGCCGTGCTGTCGAAGGGCGACAAGGTCAGCCTCTCCGCGGAGCAGCACGCCCGCGTACTGCTCGTCGCCGGGCGCCCGCTCGCCGAACCCGTCGCGCGCTACGGCCCGTTCGTCATGAACACGCCGGCGCAGATCCACGAGGCCATTGCTGACTTTCGTGCCGGAAAGTTTTGAGGGCATCGCATGACGCCTGAACGGTCGATCGCCTGGCGCTGGCTCGTCGCGTTGGCGACGGTACTCATCGTCGGGATAGCGCTGATGTTGATTGCCCGGACCGTCCTTCGAGGAGAGGGCGAGCTTGCGCGCAAGGGCGCGTATGCCGCCCTCCAATCGTTGATGGAAGAGCACAAGAACGACGATCCGGTCTCGTTCCCTAAAAGAGACCGGGTTGAAGGAGACGTGACGTACCAGGCCATTGGCGTGACTTCGGCTGGCTCGTCCAGTTCGGCGGCGTGGGTGATGTTGAACATGACAGGGCCTAGAAGCTCGCTTCTTGTCGTACCGCGCGGCGCCAAACCAGTGCTCCCGTGCGCGGCCGTGGATCAGCTAGCCCTTGAGGCGGATACGGACCCTGCCGTCGTGGAACACTTTAGAAGTTCGTGCGTCGCTGACCCTGCTGTTATCTCCGCGACCAAAGCCTTACCCTAATTGGCATGTCCAGACAAAAGCACGCTTTTCTCTTCGACCTCGACGGAACGCTCGTCGACAGCGTCTACCAGCACGTTCTTGCGTGGAAGGAATCGCTCGACATGGAGGGGATCGACCTCTCCGTGTGGCGGATCCACCGCAAGATCGGCATGAGTGGCGGGTTGTTCACCGACATCCTGCTGCGCGAAACGCAGACCGAGATCACGCCGGAACGGATCGATCGCCTACGTCGTAACCATGCCGCGGCCTATGGCCGGTTGGCCGAAGCCGGTGCGGTGAAGCCCCTGCCGGGGGCGGTGGAACTGCTGAAGTGGCTCACGGACGCGAACATTCCCTGGGCCATCGCCACCAGCGGCCGGATGGAGACGGCGGCGCACAATATCGCAGCGCTCGGCGTCGACCCGAACAAGGTTCCCGTGGTGACGCGGGACCAGGTCCGCCACGCCAAGCCCGATCCCGACCTGTTCGTCACCGCGGCCCAGCGGTTGGGCACGGACATTCGCGACGCCATGGTCATTGGCGACGCGATTTGGGATATGCTCGCCGCCCAAAGAGCGCGGGCCTTGGGAATCGGCCTGCTCTCAGGGGGTTACGGAGAGAACGAACTCGAGCGCGCGGGTGCGTACCGTGTGTTCGAGGACCCGGCCGATCTGCTCAGGCATATCGACGAGGTCGCAGCGCGAAGCTGAACGGATTCAATAAGTTCCCTGCCCCATTTAGCCGGGGGAAGGGAAAGGGTTCGTAGGATCGCACCCATACGCATTCGCCAGGATTTCATTGCACATGCGCTTTTTGCTCACTGTGGTGCCACTGACGGCCGCCTTCATCATCGCGGCCTGTTCGCATTCCGAACCGACCGCACCGGAGGCCTCGCCCGCCGTGGCGTCGACGGCCGCATCGCCCGCACCGGGCAAGACCGCGCCGGCGAATCCGGCATTGGGCTCGGCGGAATGGTTCACCTGGGTCGACAAGACGCTGGCTGTCAGCGATGACGGGCATGGACCCAAGCCCGGCACCGAGGAATGGAATCGGGCCGTGAACACGAAGCTCGGCCAGGAAGCGCCCCAGTCGGCGCCCGGCTCCGCCGAATGGCAGCAAGCCGTCGACGCCCTGCTCCGCACCCGCGTGGCCACGCACTAACTCCAACGCATCCTTACTCTCCGGGCACGGCTGCATTTTTGTGGGAGCCGCTTCAGCGGTGATCCCGCGGCGCAGGACGCGCTCCTACAAGTGGGTTTGCAGTTGGGTTTTGCCTTCGGGCAGGCGCACTTCGCCGGATGGGAGGGATAGCACGACGCCGCCGGGTGCTTTTACTGGCTGGGTGATGACCAACACTGCCTTGCCATCTTTCGCCCTCAGCGTGTAGCCGAAGCGCCCATACGGTGTCCGCAGGTCGCGGATCGCGATGCCCTCCCCCTGCAGCCAGCCAGGCTGTACGCCCGCGGCGATCACCAGCGCGCCATCCGACTCGCGGTCATAGGCGAACATGTCGAGCGCCGAACGGACGTAGTCCGAGGCGATCCAGGCGTGGGGCATGTCTCCGACAAAGCGCGGTTCCCTCGGATCGCGGCCGACGACCTCAGCCCACTGGTTCCACGCCGCGGGACGGCGGTCGGCAAAGAAGAAGGCGACCAGGTCGTTGAGGCGGTCACGCCAGCCGAGACGGATGAAGGTGGCGATCGTGCGTAATTCGTACGGCGTGTAATCCTTCCAGGCCGTCTTGCCGTCGCGGCGGGCGACGAAGCCCTGCCAGTACTTTTCGAAGGTCCCGTCGAGCAAGGCCTTCGGCAGGCGCGACTGCTCGCCGCCCGGCGAAAGCGCGATGGTCGTCGAGGTCGCGTCGAAGTCCCCGAGCTCGGCCGAGCCCGGGATGAAGTCGATTCCCTTGCTCTTGACCGCGGCGGCGATCGACGCATGCAGGTCGTCGCGGAACTGATCGCGCGACGCGGTGAATCGCTTCGCGTCGTCGCGCTGCTCCAGCGCTTGCGCGAGTTCGACGGCATCGTCATAGCCTTTCAAGGCCCAGAAATCGTCCCAGTACGAATGCATCGGCTTGGTCGAATAGCCTTCATGGCTGATGGACGCAGGCATCAGGCCATAAAGCGCACGGTCCGGACCTTCAAGCCGCGAGGGCTGCCGCTCGCTCGCACGCAAGGTATCCATGTAATCGACGGCCTTGCGTACGTGTGGATAAAGGGCTTCCACCGTCGCGCGGTCGTGCGTGTAACGCCACAGCTCCGCCACGCTGAAGATGAGTTCGCCGTGACTGTCGTTCTCGGGAACTGGATCGGACCCGCGCGCGTCGACACAACAAGGCACCTTGCCGTTCGAGAACTGATGCGGCGCATACCAGCGGATGAACTCGGATGCGACATCCTCATGTCCCGTGCGCAGCAGGCCTTCGAGCATCATCGCGCCGTCGCGCACCCACGTTCGCGAGTACGAACGCGTCCCGGGTTGCAACGCTGGCCCGTCGCGCGAGATCAGGATCTGCGCGATGCCGCTCTTCATCGTATCGACGATGGGCCGGGCCACGGCAGGCACACTCACGGTGACGCGATCGAGCTTGTCCCGCCACGAGGCGGCGACGGTGTCCGCGTGCGAGGCGAGCCACGCGCCGGGGTCAGCGGGGGTGGCGACCGTATCGTCCTGCTTCACCGGAACCACGACACCGAGATCGACATGTCCATGCGCGGGGACATGAACGTCGTACAGCAAGGCGCCCTGTGCGAAACCGCTCTTGTCATGCAGCGACGTCACCGCGGGTCTCTCGCCGGCATCGAGGCGTTCGCTCAACGTCTTCGGCCGGTTGGCGCTGGCGACAAAGCTCGTCGTTCTCTGCAAGGGAATGACTTTGCGTGTGCTATTCACGGTGAGCGCGCGTCCGTCCCATGCGAGATCGTCGATGCGACTGATGCCGCCGGGTGCATTGAGGAACTGCGTCGGCGGATTGACCTGGAACGGGCGCGTGGCCAATGCGAGGGTCACATTGCGCACGGCATCACCGTCGTTCTGCACGCGGTAGCCCACCACGAGCAGCGATGCCCCCGCGGCGCCCTGCGCGAACGCGGTCGTTGTCAGCGATAGATCGCCTGCGTCCCACCGCACCGACGGCATCGGCAGGTAACCGTCGCGCAGCGATTGGGTCGTCTTCACGTCGGCCCAGGTGACGAGTTTCTTTCCATCGATGAGGAAGGGTTCGATGGAAAAGCCACCGCGCACGACTTCGACAGCCCCATCTTCGGAAATCAGCGCCGAATCACGGCTGCCACCGTCCACACCCACGATGGTCCAGTAGGACTGTTCGCCCGAGAACCCGCGCGGATACAGACCACGGCGCACCTGCCTGGCACGCGCCTCGAACACGGCATTCGGCGTAGGCGGCGGAACCGGCACGGCTTCAGTCTTCCGCGCCTCAAGCCGAAGATTGTCAAAACAAACCTCCCCCCGATTCGCCAAACCCCCTGTGGGAGCCGCTTCAGCGGCGATGGGTGCTCGCGATGACCCCGCACCTGTGGGAGCCGCTTCAGCGGCGATAGGCACTTGCGATGACCCGGCCCGCTGCCGCGGGATCGCCGCTGAAGCGGCTCCCACAGGGGGCGCGTCGAGGTTGGGTGCTTGCTGCGCCTCCGCATAGATCACGAACTCGACATCGCGGGTGTGGCGCAGCGTGCGGTCCTTCACGGGACCCCAGGCGAACTCAACCTGGCGACTTGTCGCCTCGATCGACTGCCACGACGCGGTGGGAACGAAAGACGGCTTCTGAAACCACCACACGTTGTCACCGCTGTCATCGATGAACTTCAGCTGCAAGGTGTTCGGCGGCATGCTGCCGCGCACGTCGAAACTGAGCGCGAAGCCATCCGGGAAGTCGATGGGCAGCGTCTTGCGAACCGATGCCGCACCCGACACCCCGTTGAAGTCGTAATTGAGACAGATTGCCTGCCCGGTCTTCCCGGGCACGGAGCGGAGCGTGGCGGAGACATCGTCGGTGTGCGTCGCCTGCCAACCTGCCGTGGTGTCGAATGCATCGAGCACCGTCGCCGAAACGGGGCTGGATACAAGCGCGACGCATGCGAGGAGTGCAAGTCTCTTTGCGACTGGATGCGTGGGACCCGCCCCGGAGTTTGTGGGAGCCGCTTCAGCGGCGATCCCGCGGCAGCGGGCCAGAATACGGCGAGCACCCATCGCCGCTGAAGCGGCTCCCACAAGGGCCAGAGTACGGCTAGCACCCATCGCCGCTGAAGCGGCTCCCACAAGGGCCAGGGTACGGCTAGCACCCATCGCCGCTGAAGCGGCTCCCACAAGGGCCAGGGTATGGCTACGGGGGTGTTTCATGCTTAACCCTTGACGCTGCCGAGCAGCAGGCCTTCGAGGTAGTAGCGCTGCAAGGCGAGGAACAGCACCAGCACCGGAAGAATCGTGACGACCGAGCCGGCCATCATCAGTTCGCTGTCCTGCACGTGTTCTCTTGATAGCGAAGCCAGTGCGATCGGTAGCGTGTAATGCTCCTGGCCGGTCAGTGCGATCAACGGCCACATGAAGTCGTTCCACGCGGCCAGGAAGGTGAAGATCGCCAGCGTGACCATGATCGGCTTCAGCAACGGCATCACGATCGTGGCGAAAATGCGGAACTCGCCCGCGCCATCGATACGCGCGGCTTCCATCAGGTCGTCCGGAATGCCGCTGGCATACTGGCGCACGAGGAAGATGCCGAAGATGGTGGCCAGCGCAGGCACGATCACCGCGCCATACGTGTTCACCAGGCCCATGTACTTCAACAGCAGGAACAACGGCAGCATCGCCACCTGCGCCGGGATCACCAGCGCCCCGAGCAATACCTGGAACAACCGCTGGCGCCCCTTGAACTCGAGCTTCGCGAAGGCATAGCCCGACATCAGGTTGAATGCCAGCGAGACCACCGTGATCGCGGTCGAGATCAGCAGGCTGTTAAACAGGTAGCGCCCCATGCCCGCGTTCATGAACAGCTCGCGATAGTTATCCAGCGTGGGATGCGTCGGCAACACGGGCGGTGGCAGCGAACTCGCCTGCCCTTGCGGCATGAAAGACACCGAGACCATGTATAGCAACGGAGCGATGGCGATGGCCGCGCCGCCGATCAGCAGGCCGTTGATGAGCGCCTTCGCCATGCGGGGACTCATGCCGGTTCTCCCTGCTTCGACAGGCGAAGCATCGCGGCGGTCACCACGAACATGATGACGAACAGGATGAAGGCCACGGCCGAGGCGGAGCCGAGGTTCCACCACTTGAAGCCTTCCTCGTACATCAGGTAAAGCACGGACGTGGTGCTTTGCAGCGGGCCACCTTCCGTCATGACATATGGCTCGGCGAACAGCTGGAAGTAACCGGACACGGTGAGGATGCTCACCATCACCATGGTCGGTTTCAGCATCGGCAGCGTGATGTGACGGAACTGCGCGATCGCCGAGGCGCCGTCGATGCGCGCGGCTTCGTAAAGGTCGCCAGGAATGGCCTGCAAGCCCGCCATGAAGATGATCATGTTGTAGCCGAAGTTCTTCCACACGGCGAAGAGGATGATCGTGGGCATCGCCCAGTGCGGATCACCCAACCAGTCCACCGTCGGCATACCCGTGGCATCGAGCACGTAATTGATCAGGCCATACTTGGTGTTGAACAGATAACGCCAGATCACCGCCACGGCGACCACGGTCGTCACGACCGGCGCGAACAGGGCCGTGCGGAAGAACGGCTTGAACCGTGCGAGCGGCGAATTCAGCAACATCGCCGCACCGAGCGATGCGATGAGCGACAGAGGCACGCCGACCACGACGAAGTACACCGTATGGCCCAGCGCCGACCAGAACAGCGGGCGCTGCAACAGTGCCCAGTAGTTCTGCAGCGCGACGAAGCGCAGGTTGCGGATATCCGCCAGGGCGTACAGATCGTAGTCGGTAACCGAAAGCACGAGCGCCGCCACCACGGGCAGCAGGAAGAACAAGCCGAGGATGATCAGCGCGGGAGTGACGAACAGCCAGGCGGCGCGGGTCGTATTCATGGCGTGGCCTTGTGACCGTGGTCCAGCATCCAGCGGCGCTTCTCGAGGAGGCGGTCCGCACGGCGGTCGATTTCCTCGGCGGCCTGGTCGATCGTGAGATCGCCATGCGCGGCTTGCGCGGCCACCAGTTGCATCTCGGTGATGATGCGCTCCCACTCCGCCACCGGCGGCGTCGGCTTCACGCGTTCGAGCTGGTCACGGAAAGCGGTGGCCTTGTCGTCGTTCTTCAGCGCGGCGGTTTCCCACGACGAGCGGCGCGGCGGCATGTCGCCGAGGATCTCGTAGAAGTGGGCCTGCACTTCGGGGCGCGACAGGAATTCGACCAGTGCCCACGCGTCGTCCTTGTGTTTCGACTTGCGATAGATGACGAGGCTGGAGCCGCCGGCGTTCGACGCACCCGGACCGTTCGGACCGGGCAGCGCCACCGTACCCCAATCGGCTTGTTGCTCCGGTGGAAGCCGCTTGCGGAACTCGCCGATATTCCATGGACCCGACAGGTAGAACGTGAAGAAGCCCTGGCCGAAGGCGGCCCAGGGATTGCCGATGCCGACGTTGGTCATCATCGGCGCCTGCTGGTCCTTGAACAGCGACACGTAGAAGGCAAGCGCCTTCTTGAAGCCTGCGCTGCGGAAGTTGCCATAGCGGCCGTCGTCACGCAGCAACGGATCGTCCTGCTGCAAGGCGAGCGCCAGCAGCTGTTCGAACTCGTTCGTCGGCAGCAGCACGCCATAGGTTTTGCCCGGCGGCTGCGACAGCTTCGCCATCATCGCCTGCCACTCGACCCAGTCGCGCGGCGGATGGTCGTAACCGATCTTCGCGAGAAGATCCTTGCGATAGAACAGCAGGCGCGTGTCCACGTACCAGGGCACGCCATAGAGCGTGCCGTCGATCACGTTGGTGGACCAGATCGCCGGAAAATAATCGTTGCGGTCGACCACCTTCGAGGCAGCCACGCGCGCGTCCAGCGGTTCCAGCGCGCCCAGCGCCACCATCTCCGGAATCCACGTATTGCCCAGCTGGGTGATGTCGGGCGTGGAATCGCCGGCGTACGCGGTCAGCAGCTTCTGGTGTGCCGCTGTGAGCGGCAGCTGCTGCACTTCCACATGCAGCCCCGGATGTTCGCGCTCGAACTCGGGAAGCAGTTTCTTCACCGCTTCGCCTTCGCGTCCGATCGTCCAGAACTGCAGCGTCCGCGCGCCCTCCTCCTGCCGTGCGCAACCGGCCATCCCGATGCCGGCCATGGCCAGCACCAGGGTCACACGGAGGGCGCGGGTGGCGCGTTTCACCACAGGTTGGCTTCCGTATCGGCGTCGAGCCAGCCGCCGGTGAAGCCGGCCCGCTCGAGGCCCTTGCGGATATACGGGTTCTTCTTCATCACGTTCCAGACGAACTCGCTGCGATAGTTTTCGATCATCAGCACGATCGGACCCTGGTCGATGCCCAGATGCACGGTATCGGCCCAACCGAAGCCCGGCACGAGCCGGCCCGTGCGCAATTCGGTCTGCGTGTGGAAGCTGAGGTTGAACGCGTCGACGAAGCCGTACTTCGTGTAGATGGTCTGGCCGTACTTCTTCTTCATCTCTTCGAGCGCCGGGATCACGATCTCCGGTGCGAAGGCGATCGATCCGCCGGCGGCCGTCGGCACGATGGTCCCGTCGTCGGAGATGTAATCGCGACCGGCGCCGCGCGCCGTGTAGCCCGAGAACGTGCGCTCCTTGTCGCCCTGCTTCACGATCAGGCCGCCGGGGCCATTGCTTGCCGTCAGGCCCCAGACGTTCTTGCCATAGCCGGTCCAGCCACCCGGGTTGGCGACCGCATAGGCCTGCTGCGAATACGTGGCGCGACGGCTGTTCTCGAAATAATCGATGTTGTGCGCGCGGTTCCAGGCGTCGTGGATACCGCGGAAGTCCACCCAGGTATGGCTGTACTGGTGACCGAACATCGGTGCGAAGTTGAGGAACGTCTGGCCGTGGAACTCGCCCCAGGTCTTGTCGTACGTCGCCGTCCAGGCTTTCCACGCATCGTCGCCCACCGGGTGCGTCGGCGAGCCGAGGGCCAGGATGTAGACGAGCATGCCTTCGTTGTAACCCTGCCAGTCGTGCACGATGTGCTTGCCGCCCGGCGTCCATCCCATGCTGATCAGCGGCTTGTGGTTCTGCGCCCAGGTCCATTCCACGCGGCGGTAGATATCGTCCGCGAGCTGGCGGATTTCCTTCTCCTTCGCGTCGTCGCGGTCAAAATAGCTCTGCGCGAACAGCACGCCGCCGAGCAGCAGCGTCGTATCCACCGTAGACACTTCCACCCAGCGGTCGTGGCGCTGGCCCGTTTCCATGTTGAGGAAGTGATAGAAGAAACCGTGATAGCCCGTGGCGCCGTCCTCGGCGTCGCTCTGCGGCGCGTCGTGGAAGAAACGCAGCGTGGCCAGCGTGCGGTCGATCGCCTGGTCGCGCGTGATGTAACCGCGTTCCACACCGACGCCATAGGCGGTCAGGCCAAAACCCACCGAGGCGATCGAGGCGAAGGACTGGGTCGGGTAGTGATCGGGAATGAGCCCGTTGGCGGGATTCGCGCTATCCCAGAACCACTGGAAGGTGCGCTTCTCGAGGTCGGCGATCATGGGCGGCACGGGGTGCACGTCCTTGATGGCGGCCGCGGTCGCGTGTTTCGGCTTGGCCACTTCTTTTTCCGCCATCGCCATCGGCGCGGCGGTGGCGAGCAGGACGCCGAGGGCGAGGGAAAGGCACTTGGTCGTATTGGCTTGCATGAACGCGGATCCTTGGGCTTGCGAGGCTAGCGCGAACAAGGTGGGGACGTCGTTCGCAGGAGGCCTTCCTTGTGAGGGAGCGCAGGCAATCCGGGCTTGCGCATGTAAACGTTTACGGAGGCCGGGCAAATAAAAGTCCCGAAGGACCATGCTCTGCCGCCACTGTGTTTAACAAAAGAAGCGCCCGCGGGGAGACGCGCGGGCGCCAAAGTATGGCGCATCCGGAGACCGGATGCGCCAGGGTGGATCAGAACTTCAGGCCAACGGTGAAGCGAGCGGTACGCGGCAGGTACGTGATATTGCCCTTCTTGTTCACGGCGACCGGACGGCTGTTGAGTTCGCCGTTCGCGCCCCAGTTCACAAGGTAGTCGCTGTCCGCGTAGTTCTTCCAGTTGAACACGTTGAGGATATCGAAGCGGGCGTAGATCTTCGTATCGCCACTGATGTCGAAATCCTTGGTGAACTGCAGATCGACGTCGCGGTAGCCCCAGATATCGCCACCGAACAGGAACTTCGCACCGCTGGGCGTCGCAGCCATCGGGACGCAGTTGGAACCGTTGGCTTCAATCTGGCCATAGCAGGCTGCGGCGTTCTTCGGAAGCGGAGTCGCAAGAGTCAGCTTGATCGAACCGGAGATGCCCCACGGCAGGTCGATCGCACCCGTGCCCACGAAACGGTGTTTCGCCACGGCGTTCGACGTGATGAACGGGTAATCGCCGATCGTGGGTTCATCGAACGAGTAGTGTTCGTTGATGTCGCGATTCTGCTTGGAGTGCGAATACGTGTAAGCCAGGCTCGTGCTCCAGCCGGACTCTCGCGTATAGGGCTTCTGCGCCGACAACAGCACCTGCGTGGTGCGCGTCTCAATGCCGTTATCGCCGAGGATCAACGTTCCGACGTTCGGAATCGGGTAATCCCAGGGCTGGGTGCCGTTCTGGAAGAACGAACCGTTCGGATAACGGTTGCCGAGGGTGAACGCGAAGCCATCCTTGCTGAGCACGCGGGTGACCGTGGCGTCGGTGAGCCAGTCTCCGATCGTATTGGACATACCCAGGCTGTACTGGTCGCTATAAGGCGCCTTGAGCTTGTTGTTGAGCATGTCCACTTCCTGGCCGGAATTTCCGCCGATAAGGAAGTTCTGCAACACGTTCTGGCCGGTGAGGAACTCCGGATTCCACGGCACGCACGTGGCCGACGTGGGATCGCAGGGATGCGTCGGGATATTGAAGCGAAGCGTGGTCTGCGGCAGGGCCTGCTTGGTGACTTCGGTCTGCAGGTAGTCGTACAGGTTTCGGTCGTATGCGCGGCCGGCACCACCGTGGATCACGTGTGCCTCGTCGCCGAAGAGATCGTACGAGAAACCAAGGCGCGGCTGCCACTCGCCCTTGAACGAGTGGCGGTTGTTACCGTTGCTGACGTAGTTGTTGAGGTTGACGCCGCCGGCAGCGAGTGCATCGCCGTACGTGGAGCCCGGAGCGGCGCCCGCATAAGGATTCGGCGAATTGATGGCATCGAGCACGCGCTGCGACGTCACGAAGTTCGTATAGGACGGGTTGACCTCATAGTCCCAGCGAACGCCGAGGTTAAGGGTCAGGTGATCGTTGACCGACCAGTCGTCCTGCGCGAACACGCCGTACTGGCGCGCAGTTGTTTCCGCCACGCCGCTCTGGCCGGGAAGCGCGGACGCATAGAACACCTGCCAGGGCTGCGTCGCCACACCCGTCGGGTTCACGTCATAGAAGAACTGCGGGCTCTGCGCGGCGGCGTCGGCGGCTTTCAGTTCGATGGACTTGAACTTGTAGCCGAACTTGACGACGTGATCGCCCTTCCACTCCAGGTCGTTGAACGTGAAGGTGTCCGAAATGCTCGGGCCCTCCTGACTCTTGGTCTGCGTCGCACGGGGATCCGCGGAACCCGTCGTTATGATGGTCGGATTGTTCGTATCCGGCTGCCAGCTATACGTGTAGCCATTGCCGGCATTGGTCGGGAAGGCGTTGATGTACGCATTCTCGAACGTGAACACCAGTTCGTTGTACCAGCTCTCGGCGCTGTGCTGCCACTTGAAGGTGCCGCGGGTGTCGTGGTTCTCGTTGTTGACGCCCGCCGAAGGGGCCGTGCCTGTGCCGATGCCGGAGATCTGCGTTTCGCGTCGGACCTGCGTGCTGATCTCGATGCGGTCGCGGTCGGTGAGTTCCCAGTCGATCTTGCCGAAGTACAACTTCTCGTCGAACGTCAGGTTCGACGAGCCGAGTTCCTGCTGCACGCTCGGTGGCAGAAGCGCTGCGACATCGCCAGCGTAGTTGACGCTGTTGGGCACGACCGAGATCGGGGTATCGAACTTCTTTTGCTCGAAGGCGATGAAGAAGTGCATCTTGTCCTTGATGATAGGACCGCCTAGCGCGAAGCCGTATTCCTTCGATTCGGAGTCGACTTTCTTGCCCGTGCTTTCTTCGATCGGCGTGCGATTGCGGAACGCATCGTTGGTGTAGGTGCCGAACACCTCACCGTGGAATTCGTTCGTGCCGGACTTCGTTTCCGCCGTGATCGCAGCCGACGAAACCTGATCGTACTCGGCCTTGTAGTTCGACGTGATGACCTTGTACTCGCCGATCGCGAGCTGGGGGAACGGATTGCCCTGGCTGTTGTTCTGGCCTGAGACGCCGCCTTCCTTCACGTAGCTCTTCTGGCTGACGCCGTCGATGTAGACGTTCGTGGAGCTCGTATTCATGGCACCGCCGCGCAGCGACGTGTTGCCCTTCGAGTCCACGTTGAAGACCATGCCCGGCACGGTATCGGCGAACTCGAGGAAGTTGCGCGACGCCTGCGGAATCGTGGCGATCTGGTGCAGCGAGATGGTCTGGCCGACTTCAGGCGTCTTCACTTCCTGCAACGTCGTGGCGGCGACCGATACGCCTTCCATCGTGGTCGCGTTGGCGGCGTTGGCAGCCGTACCTTGCGTCGTCGGTG
>DATNJP010000398.1:0-8609 GCA_035603855.1 Luteibacter sp.
GCCTTGCGCGATCTTCATCGTGCGACTGGTGGAGAAACCGAGCTTGCGCGCGGCCTCCTGCTGCAATGTCGAGGTGGTGAACGGCGGCGCCGGGCGGCGCTTGCGCTCCTTGCTGGTGACCTCGCCGACGGTGAAGCGGCCAGCGGCCGCCTTCTCCAGCGCGGAACGCGCGGCCATCGCGTCGGCCTCGTTGGTGAGGTCGAACTGCTCGAACTTCTTGCCGTTGAGGCGAACCAGGCGGGCGTCGAACGCGCCGTCGGCATGGGCGAGATTGGCCTGGATGGTCCAGTACTCGCGAGCCTTGAAGGCTTCGATCTCGAGTTCGCGCTCGACGATCATGCGCAGCGCCGGCGACTGCACGCGGCCAGCCGACAGGCCGCGCTGCACCTTGCGCCAGAGCACCGGCGAGAGGTTGAAGCCGACCAGGTAGTCCAGCGCGCGGCGGGCTTGCTGGGCATCGACCAGATCGTGGGACAGCTTGCGCGGGTTGGCCACGGCCTCCTTGATGGCCTTCGGCGTGATCTCGCTGAAGACCACGCGCTGGACGTCCTTGCCCTCGAGCAGGCCGCGCTCCCGGAGGATCTCGCTGATGTGCCAGGAGATCGCCTCGCCTTCGCGATCCAAGTCGGTCGCGAGATAGATGCTGGTGGCTGCCCGGGCCGCCTTGGCGATCGCATCGACGTGTTTCTCGTTGCGGTCGATGACCTCGTACGCCATGGCGAACCCGTGTTCGGGGTCGACCGCGCCCTCCTTCGGCCGAAGGTCGCGGACATGGCCATACGACGCCAGCACCTGGAAGTCGGCTCCCAGGTACTTGTTGATCGTCTTGGCCTTGGCCGGTGATTCGACGATGAGGAGGTTCTTTGCCATGCGTTACCGATTCCGAAGATCGCGGGGGCGAGTGGACCCCAGCGTATGTATATATTTAGTTGGAAACATATCGACGTAACGACTGTCAAGCGTCGGTGATCAGACCAGGCGCTGGTAGCGGTTACCCGGCAGGGTCGCGATTTCGCCTTCGAGTTCCAGTATCAGCAGCATCGATGACAGTGCCCCCGGGGAGAGGCCCGTCGTGCCCACCAAGGCGTCGAGGGAGGCGGGATCGTACCCCATGACGTCGAGCAGGCGGCGATATTCCTCATCCTGGCGCCAATCGAACGGCCCGGTCTTGCGCCGGGACACCCCCGCCGCGCCTTCGCCCCGCTCGAGCCGGGAACGCAGCTCCGCGCCGAGTTCGACCGCGGCGGGGGCCAGCGTCGCCAGTACCTCGTCAGGCCGCTGGACCAGCCTGGCCCCTTCGCTAATGAGGGCGTGACACCCCTCGGCCAAGGGGTTGTGGATGGATCCGGGCAGCGCGAAGACCTCCCTTCCCTGCTCGCCCGCATGGCGGGCGGTGATCAGCGAACCTGAACGAAGCCCTGCCTCGACGACGACGACGCCAAGGCTCAGGCCGGCGATGATCCGGTTGCGATGAACGAAATGGTGCGCCACGGCCGGGGTGCCGGGCGGGTAGTCGCTGACGATGGCGCCGTGGGCGGCGATGCGCCGGGCCAGTGCATGGTGCTTTCGTGGGTACACCCGGTCGGGACCGGTGCCGATCACGGCCACCGTGGGTTGCCCGGCGTCCAGGGCGGCCTCATGGGCCGCGCCGTCCACGCCATCGGCCATGCCGCTGGTGACCAGCAAGCCCGCGGTGGAGAGCTCGCTGGCGAAGCGCCGGGCATTCGCCAGGCCCGGCGCCTGTGCGCGGCGGGCACCCACGATGGCGACCTGCGGTCGCAGCAGCAGCGAGGCATCGCCCTTCACGAACAAGGCGGCGGGCGGGTCGACGATGGCCTCCAGTTGCGGCGGAAAGTCTTCCTCGGTGCAACGGAGCAGGCGTTGGTCGTCTGCGGCGAGCCAGGCCAGGTCGCTGGCGAGCGTGGCCTCGTCGGGCGCCTCGATCCAGCGCCGGCCTTCGTCGTCGAGACCATCGGGGTGGCGCGCCAGCCAGCGCAGCAAGGTGCCCGCGTCGCCACGCGCGGCAAGGCCCTCGCGAATGCGTCGCGGCCCCAGTCCGGGCGTGCGCAGGAGGATCAGCCAGTCGCGGAGGTCGTCGGATTCGATCATCCGCGCAGTTTAGGGGTGCGAAAGCGCGCTGGCGCGCGAACGGGTCTTATGGCAAGGCCCGTTCACGCGCCAGCGCATGGCCCACCCGAAAGTAGGCTGCGGCGTTCTTATTCCGGCATCACGATGCGGTCGCCCTTCTTGATCGGGCGGAGCGCGTCCATCACCAGCGCGTAGCTGACGTGGTCGAAGGTACGGAAGACCATGATGTGGCCGGCGAACTCATCGGGTAGCTGCACCTTCGGCGAGGTATCGCGGCGGTTGTAGTTGCCTGCGACCTCGTCCGGAATCTTCTCGCCCTGGTTCATCACGGTGAACGTGGTGCCGTTGTCCACGCCGTCGGCCGTGCCGGCGGAAATGGACACCACCTGATGGCTACCGACACCGCTCATGGCATCGGTGAAGCCCGTGACGCGCGGATCCGTCGGCATGGACTTCGGCGCGTGCGGGTAGAAATAAGGATCGTACGGCTTGTCGTCCACCTGCATCAGGCGGTCGCCCTTGCGCACTTCCAGCGTCGAATCGACCAGCACGAGGCTGCTCACTTCGCCGTTGGTGGCGATGACTTCGGCATTGCCGATGACCGACACCTCGACGCCTTCGTCCTTGCCCTTGCCCGTATGCGTGTCATGACGCGAATCCTCGCGCCAGGGACCCGGCGCCATAGAGGCGTCGCTGTCCAGCTCGTCGGCCACGAAGGAACCGTGCGACGGGTTCGCCAGCATGTCGAGGTCGCCCGGGTCGCCACCGTGACTGCGGAAGCGGTTGGTCGGGCGGACGATGGCCCAACGCTGGCCGGGACGCGCCGCATCGAGACCGCGGGCATAGATCTTGTTACCCGGCGTGGCGCGCAGGTGGTTCTCTTCGAAACCGACCAGGTATGGCGACTGCTCCACTTCGTCGGCATTCATCACGCGCAGTTCCTTGAGGAACGTGCGCAGTTCGCTGAGGGGGATCGCGGTAACCGCGTCGTCGTCGGTACGGATGCGCGGCTGCAAACCGATGCGCGGGCCGCCACCGGTCATCGACAGGTTGAGCACGTCGCCCGGATAGATGAGGTGGGGATTGCGGACCTGCGGGTTGGCCTGCCAGATCTCCGGCCACAGCCAGGGCTTGCTCAGGAAACGCGCGGAAATGTCCCAAAGGGTGTCGCCCTTGCGCACCGTGTAGGTGTCGGGGTGATCGGGACGAATCTGGGCCGCCGCCGTGTAAACGGCCACAGTGAAAAACATGCCGCCAAGCAGCATGGCGAACTTCTTGATCATGGCGGGATTTCCCCCTTCCCCGGTGCTGTCGCGAGTGTAACCGAATCGTTAACGGGCACAATACGTAAGGCCGCTCGCCCGGCCCCCGGCGCGCGCGTAGAATAAGGGGCCATCCTACAGACGCCGATGCTTGGATTTCGCCGATTTGCCCGCAAATCCGGGCACAAGCTGCCGCATCGGCCCGTGAACGTCCAAGGTGACACCGTGTCCACCCTCGCCATCCTCGAATTTCCCGACCCCCGCCTGCGCACCGTCGCCGCGCCGGTCACCGTGTTCGACGCCGAACTGAAGCAGTTCGTCGCCGACATGTACGAAACCATGTATGCCGCCAACGGCGTCGGCCTTGCGGCCACCCAGGTCAACGTGCACCAGCGCGTGCTGGTGGCCGACATGAGCGACGACCGCAACGAGCCCCTCGTGCTGATCAATCCCGAGATCCTCGAGAAGGACGGCCAGCAGGTCTACCAGGAAGGCTGCCTGTCGTTCCCGGGTATCTATGCCGACGTGACGCGCGCGCTGCACGTGAAGGTTCGCGCCCAGGACGTGGAAGGCAAGGAGATCATCGTCGAGGCCGAAGGCCCGCTGGCGGTCTGCATACAGCACGAGATGGATCACCTGGCCGGCAAGGTCTTCGTCGACTACCTCTCGCCGCTGAAGCGCGGGATGTTGCTCAAGCGGATGGAAAAGCAGCGCAAGGCCAGCGCTTGACCGTGGCGGGCCGTTCCCTGCGGGTGGTGTTCGCTGGAACGCCCGAATTCGCCGTCCCCTGCCTCGAGGCCTGCCGCGCGTCCGGCGCGGATGTGGTCGCCGTCTACACGCAGCCCGACCGTCCTGCCGGCCGTGGCCGCAAGCTCGCCGCCAGCCCGGTGAAGGAAGCCGCGCTCGCCGCGGGCATTCCCGTCGAGCAACCCGAATCGTTCAAGGCCGAAGCGGACCGCGATCGCCTTGCCGCGTATGCGCCAGACCTGATGGTGGTGGTGGCCTACGGGCTCATCCTGCCGCGCAAGGTCCTGGCCATCCCGCGCCTCGGCTGCTGGAACGTGCATGCCTCGCTGCTGCCGCGCTGGCGTGGCGCGGCGCCGATCCAGCGCGCCATCCTCGCCGGCGACAGCGAATCGGGTGTCGACCTGATGCAGATGGAAGCCGGACTCGATACCGGCCCCGTGCTGGTCGAGCGACGCACACCCATCACGCCCGACGAGACCGGCGGAAGCCTGCATGATCGACTCTCGGTCCTGGGTGCCGACGCGCTCGCCGAAGGCCTGCGTCGCACACTGGCGGGCGAGGTTCTCGTTCCGCGAACGCAGGACGACGATGGCGTGATGTACGCCCACAAGCTCGACAAAGCCGAAGCCCGTCTCGACTTTTCACTGCCCGCGATCGAACTCGAACGCAAGGTGCGGGCCTTCGATCCCTGGCCGGTAGCCGAGGCGGATATCGCGGGCGAGCGCCTGCGCATCTGGTCCGCCCGGGCGATCGACGGCAAGGCGGGGGCGGCGCCCGGACAGGTGATCGCCGCCTCGCGTGACGGCATCGACGTCGCCTGCGCCGAGGGTGCGCTGCGCCTTACATCGGTACAGCGTTCGGGCGGTCGCCGGATCGGCGCCGCCGATTACCTCAATGCGCGTCCGGAGCTGAAGCAGGCCGCGTCGTGAGCCGCGCCATTTCCGTGCGCGCCCTGGCGGCGGAAGCGCTCGCCGACATCGCGCTGTCGGGTCATTCGCTGCGCGAGGTCGCCGATCGCGCCATGCCGCGCCTGCCCGACTCCCGCGACCGCGCACTGCTCACCGCGTTGCTCAATGAAGGGGCACGCTGGTGGCCTCGCTTCGATGCGGCGCTCGATCGCCTCCTCGACAAACCCATCCGGCGAAACGAACCCGTCGTGCACGCGTTGCTGGTGACCGGCCTGGTCCAGCTGGAAGTCCTCGAATTGCCGGGTTATGCAGCGGTCGCCGCTACCGTCGAGGCCGTGCGCGAGTTGCGCCGCCCGCGACTCGCGGGCCTGGCCAACGCCGTGCTGCGCCGTTGGCAGCGCGAGCGCGAAACCCTGCTGGCCGAACTCGATGCGGTTCCCGCCACGCGGCACGCGCATCCGGCATGGCTGGCGCAGGCGATCGCGAACGACTGGCCGGAGAAAGCCGACGACGTGCTCGCCGCCGCGAACCAGGAACCGCCCCTCATGCTCCGCGTGAACCGTCGTCGTGCGGATCGTCCGGCCGTCGCCGACGTGCTTCGCGCCGCGGGCCAGACCGTAGAGCTGCATCCCTGGCTCGTGGATGGCCTGGTTCTTCCACACAGCACGGACGTCACCCGCTTGCCCGGTTTCGCCGAAGGGCACTTCGCGGTGCAGGACGGCGCGGCCCAGGTCCCTGCCGATCTCCTCGACCTGGCCGACGGCCAGCGCGTGCTCGACGCCTGCGCCGCACCGGGCGGCAAGGCCTGCCATGCGCTGGAGCGCGCGCAGATCGCCCTGATCGCCGTGGAATCGGAAGCTCATCGCGCTCCGCGCATCCGTCAGAACCTGGCGCGCCTGGGCCTCGAAGCGGACGTGAAAATCGGCGATGCCGGCGACACGTCCGCGTGGTGGGACGGCCATCCCTTCGATCGCGTGATGATCGACGCCCCCTGTTCCGCGACGGGCGTGATCCGTCGCCGGCCCGACGTGCGACTGCATCGGCGGGCGACCGATATCGACGCGCTGGTCGCCCAGCAGGCACGCATCCTCGCGGCGTGCTGGGAAACCCTGGCACCGGGCGGCCACCTGCTTTACGTGACGTGTTCGCTGCTGCGCCGGGAAAACGAAGGCGTGGTCGGCGCCTTTCTCGCCGGGCGCGATGACGCCAGGGCCCTGCCCATCACGCTGCCCGTGGGTCAGCCTGCGGCCATCGGCTGGCAGATCCTGCCCGGCGATGGCGATCTCGACGGCATGTATTACGCGCTTCTTGAAAAGTCGCGCAGCAACGCCTCGTAAACCGCTTCCGTCGCGTCAACGAAACGGTCCATCCCGAACTCCGCTTCCGCGTGCTCGCGGGCCCTGCGCCCCATGCCGGGAAGCGTGGCCCATTCCGCCAGCAAGCGGCGCAATGCCCCGGCGATGGCCACGCGATCGCGCGCGGGCACGACCCATCCATCCTCTCCCTGGCGAATATTCTCAGGCAGGCCCGCGTAATCGCTGACCAGCACGGGCTTGCCCATGGCCATCATTTCGCGGCAAGCGAACGAGATGGTCTCGACATCCCATGAAAGAACGAAGCCGACGTCGAGGGCGGCGACCATGGGACGGACGTCGTGCACCCGGCCGGTGAAGTGCACTTGCGCCGCCACGCCCAGGGCCTCGATGTGCGACAGGTCTTCGGCCTTGGGCATGCCGCCGGCAAGGACGACCCGGAACCGCGAGCGCTCGTCCGGCGACAGCGACGCCAGCGCCTCGACCAGGTCCATCCAGCCTTTATAGCGAGCCGTTCCGGCGTTGCTTCCGATCAGCAGCGGCGCGCGGCCTTCATCGGGCGCCAGCCAGGTCGCCCGCTGCGCGGGATTCGGGGCCTGGGGCGAGAAGCGCTCGACGTCCACGCCGTTGAACACCGTCGCCACGCGGCAGCGCGCGTAGGGCGAAGCCTGCACCTGGCGCCGCACGAAGTCGCACACCGCGATCACCTGGTCGGTGCCGAATCGCGAGCGCCAGGCGTGGCCCAGTCCCGTCATGGGCTTCGAATTGTGCTTGGTCAAGACGATGGCCGGACGAGGCCGCACGCCGCGCATCGCGGACATGACAAGGCGATGGTCGGCCGACCCGTTCACGTGGACGATGTCGAAGCGCTCGCGCCGCAGGCAGGCGGACAACTGCCGGCGTGCCTCGGAGCGGGCACGCCGCCGACGGAGGCCGTTCGGGAAAGGCTGGTCGAGGACATGCACGCCCTGGATGGCGCGCGCCTCGCGATTCAGGCGACTGCCCGGCGGTGCCGCGACGTGGACTTCATGACGCCCCGCGAGCCCGCGGGCCAGACCGATGATGTAGGTGGTATGTCCGCCGCCGTCGCCGTCGTGGAAATTCGTGAAGAGGAGCTTCATCGCCCTGGATCGGTCCTTACCGAAGCTGAATTCCGACCCGCACCAAGCCAGGCGTCGGTGCGGCATCGGCCATCCGGTAAAGTACCATGCCCACGCGCCCTCTCCGGTGGCGTGGGCCCCGTGTGGCGCGGCCGCCGCGCCGTCCCGATCCAAGCCAGGTGCCGAGTGCTCGAAAAAACCAACCCGTGGCGCATGTGGATCGTCTCGCTGCTGATCGCGATCATGCCGCTGACGTTCGCGCTGCCGATCAAAGCGAAAGCCGTACCCGCCGCCATCCTCTTCCTGCTCGGCCTGTGGATGCTCGCGCGCGACCCCGAAGCCCGTCAGGCGTGTCGTCGTGCCGCATGGGTGCTGGGTCCCGCCGCACTCGCGTTCCTCTTCTGGATGATCAACGTGGCGGCCCACGGGATCGAGTGGCGCCAGTTCGACGTCATGTCGCACATCCTCGCCTTCATGATCATCGGGGTGGCCTTCGCCAGCCCGATGCCCACCTGGGTGCTGCGCATCGGCTTCAGCGCTTCGGCTGGCATCCTCGGCGTCGTCTGCCTGGAGCAGCATTATCTTGAGGGTATCGATCGCGTCTACGGGATGAACAACGGCCTGTGGGGTGCGATCGAGTTCGGCATGTTCATCCTCGTGCTTTCGCTTATCTCCGTGGCGCAGGCGCTGCGCAGCGAACTCACCCGCGGCGAGCGGATCATGCACGGCATCTTCGCCGCGCTGGGCTTGTACGGGGCGCTGCTGACGCAGAGCCGGGGCCCGCTACTGGCCTTCCTGCCCGTGTTCGCCATTGTCGTGCTGATCCAGTCGCGTCGCTCCGGCCGCTGGAAGGAAGGGCTGCTTTTCCTTGCGGTGGGCATCGCCGCCGCGACCGGCGCGGCGATGACGCTGCACGGTGAAGTCATCACGCGCTTCGCCGCCGTGAAGGAAGAAATGTCCACATACAGCGAGCAGGACGCCACCGGCGCCGTTCGCGAACGCCTGGAGATGTGGCGAACCGCGACCATGGCCGTCGCCGCCCATCCCCTGGCGGGCGTGGGCCTGAACCAGTTCGGCGACTTCGCTCGCGAGCGCATCGCCGAGGGCAAGGTCAATGCCACCGTCGAGCGCTACGACCATCCGCACAGCGAATACCTCGAGTGGGCGGTGACGGGTGGCGTGCCGGGACTG
>DATNJP010000399.1:0-20418 GCA_035603855.1 Luteibacter sp.
CTGGGTCGCCAAGGACCCAGCTCCACCTAGTAGCTTCACCTGTGGGAGCTTCACCTGTGGGAGCTTCACCTGTGGGAGCTTCACCTGTGGGAGCCGCTTCAGCGGCGATGGGTGCTAGCCACATCCTGGCCCGCTGCCGCGGGATCGCCGCTGAAGCGGCTCCCACAATCGCCGCTGAAGCGGCTCCCACAGTCGCTGCTGAAGCGGCTCCCACACCTGCCGAAGTGGCTCCTACACCTGCTGAAGTGGCTCCTACACCACGGGCATGGGGAACGGCTGCACGTTTTTCACACCTTTGTCGCGGCTACACTCCCGGTTTGCCGGGCTTGCCCGGAAGCAGGGAGATCCATTCACATGAAGCCACTACGCGTAGCGGGCGCCATCGGCGCCTACGCATGCCTCCACGCGGGTATCGCGCTCGCACAGAACCCCAGCCCGATCGATATCCGCGCTTGCGCCGCCATCGAAACCGACTCGCAACGCCTGCTCTGCTACGACAAGGCCGTCGGTCGCGACCAGCTTCCGCAAGCGTTGAAGAAAGAGGATCGCAAGGCGGACTCGGTCAGTGTCGACCTGGCGACACGCAACTCCGGTGACGTCGCGAAGCCGCTCTCGCTGCTCGACAGCCGATGGGAACTGTCGCCCGAGTCGAAGCTCGGCACGTTCAACCTGCGCGGGTACAAGCCCACGTACGTGCTGCCCTTCTTCGGAACGAACAAGCAGAACACGACGCCGCACAGCCCCGCGCCTGACCACACCGTGACGACGCCGCAGGAACTCGACAACGTCGAGGCGAAGTTCCAGATCAGCCTGAAGACGAAGGTTGGCGAAAACCTGTTCGGCGACAACGGCGACCTGTGGGTGGGCTACACCCAGTCGTCGCGCTGGCAGGTCTACAACAAGGACAATTCGCGTCCGTTCCGCGAGACCAACTACGAGCCCGAGGCGATGCTGGCGTTCAACACGAACTACCAGATCCTCGGCTGGACGGGACGCCTGGCGAGCATCGGCATCAACCACCAGTCCAACGGACGCGCGGATCCCCTATCGCGCAGCTGGAACCGCGTGGTCGCGGATGTCGGCCTGGAGCGCGAGGGCTGGACGATCATGCTGCGGCCCTGGTGGCGCATTCCGGAAGATCGCAAGGATGACGACAACCCGGACATCCAGGACTACATGGGCCGCGGCGAAATCCAGGTGGTGCACGAAGTGGGCCGGCAGGAATTCGGCCTGACCGCGCGCCATTCGTTCCGCACCGGCGACCGCTCACACGGTTCGCTGCGGGCGACCTGGAGCTTCCCGGTGGTGAGCAACCTGCGCGGTTACCTCGAGGTGTTCAACGGCTATGGCGAAAGCCTGATCGACTATAACCACCGGGCCACGTACCTCGGCCTGGGTGTGTCGCTGCTCGACTGGTACTGATAAGCCGGATAGATGCGGTACAAAAAATGTGGGAGCTGCTTCAGCAGCGAAAAGCCAACGAAGCGGCATAGCAGCGAGGCTAATCGCCAACGAAGCGGCAGCCGCGAGGCTTATCGCCGCTGAAGCGGCTCCCACACTTAGATAGGCGATCACATCGCCTGGTGGTGATGACCTTAGTGGTGATGGCCGCCTTCGCCGTGCACGTGGCCGTGCGACAGTTCGTCGTCGGTCGCTTCGCGCACGCCGGTGATCTCGACGGCGAAGTGGAGGGTCTGGCCGGCCAGCGGGTGGTTGCCGTCGACGGTGACGTTGTCGCCTTCGATCTTGCTGACGGTGACGTTGATGCTGCCCTGGTCGTTGCGGCCCTGGAACTGCATGCCCGGCTGGAGGTCTTCCACGCCCTGGAACGCGGCGCGCGGCACCACCTGGATCAGTTCTTCATGGCGCGGGCCGTAGCCTTCCTCGGGAATGACGTCGACCTTGAACTGGTCGCCGACCGAGCGGCCTTCCAGCGCCTTCTCGAGGCCCGGAACGATATGGCCTTCGCCATGGATATAGGCCAGCGGCTCGCGCCCTTCCGAGCTGTCGATGACGTTACCCTGGTCGTCGGTCAGCGTGTAATGAAAAGAAACGGCGTGGCGATTGGCAATCTGCATGAAATTCTCGCTCTGGAGGGGATAAAGGAAGACTTGGGGCGCCCTCCGGGCTTCCAAGGCTAGGCAATCCGCCCGCGTACTGCAAATCCAGCACCCTCGCGATGCTGCGGCGCAACCCGCCGCGACGCCGCGATCTGCTAGCTTTCCCGCTTTTCCCATCCCCCTCCGAGACCCTGCCGGGAGCCGCATGTTCGACTGCATTCTGATCGCCAATCGTGGCGAGATCGCCTGCCGCGTGATCCGGACCTGCCGCCGTCTCGGCATCCGTACCGTCGCCGTCTATTCCACGGCCGATGCCGATGCCCAGCACGTACGCCTGGCGGATGAGGCGTGGCCCATCGGCGGCCCGCGCCCCGCGGAGTCCTACCTGCGCGGCGACGCCATCATCGAGGTGGCGAAACGCACGGGAGCCCAGGCTATCCACCCCGGTTACGGGTTCCTTTCGGAGAACACGGATTTCGCGCGGGCATGCGCCGCGGCGGGCATCGCCTTCATCGGCCCCCGTCCCGAAAGCATCGACGCGATGGGTTCCAAGGCCGCCGCCAAGGCGCTGATGGAAACCCACGCCGTGCCGCTCGTGCCGGGCTACCACGGAGAAAACCAGGACCCGGCGCATCTGGCCGCCGAGGCCGCGAAGACGGGCTTCCCGCTCATGATCAAGGCCGCCTCGGGCGGCGGCGGCAAGGGCATGCGCATCGTCCGCGATGCGGCGGGCTTCGACGAAGCCCTGGCCTCCGCGCAGCGCGAGGCCGCGAACGCCTTCGGCGATACGAGGGTCATCCTCGAACGCTACGTGGAGCACCCGCGCCACATCGAATTCCAGGTGTTCGGCGATAGCCACGGCAACATCATCCACCTCAACGAGCGCGAGTGCTCCGCGCAACGCCGTTACCAGAAGGTGCTCGAGGAAACGCCCTCGCCCTTCCTCGACGACGCGCGGCGCAAGCGCATGGGCGCCGCCGCGGTGGCCGCCGCGCGCGCCGTGAATTACGTGGGAGCGGGAACGGTCGAGTTCATCGTTGGCCAGGATGGCGAATTCTTCATCATGGAAATGAACACGCGCCTGCAGGTCGAACATCCCGTGACCGAGGAGACCCTCGGCCTCGACCTGGTGGAATGGCAGTTGCGCGTCGCGTCGGGTGAAGCGCTTCCGCTGGCCCAGGAAGACATCCACGCCAGCGGCCACGCGATCGAAGTGCGTCTGTATGCCGAAGATCCGGAGGCGAACTTCCTGCCCGGGTCCGGCCGCCTCGTCGCGCTGAAGTTGCCGGCACCTTCGAAGCACGTGCGTCTCGACGGCGGCGTGATCGCGGGCGACACGGTGACGATCTTCTACGATCCGATGATCGCCAAGCTCATCGTCCATGATCGCGATCGCACGCAGGCGCTCGAGCGCTTGCGCGAGGCCCTCGCGGAAGCGGAAATCGTCGGACCGAAATCCAATGTGGCGTTCCTGGAACGTCTCGTGCGCCACCCCGTCGTGGTGGAAGGCCGCATCGATACGGGTTACCTCGACCGTCATCTGGACGAGTTCCTGATCGGCGCTGCGCAGGCAGGTGATACCGAGCGCTTCGCGGCGGCCACGGCCGTCCTTCTCGCGGAGGAAGCGACGTCCACGGCCGTCGATGGCGACCCGCATTCGCCCTGGGCCAGCGCCGATGCGTGGCGCCTCGGTCATCCGGGCAAGCGCGTCATCGCCTTGATGGAAGGCGACCACCGCCACGAGATCGACGCACACGGCCACGATGGCCATTACGTGCTGCGACAGGGCGACAGCGTCTGCACGGTGGCCGGTGCGCGGCGGGATGGCGGCACGCTGTCCGCACGCTTCGACGATCGCGCGCGACGCCTGCCGCTGGTGGCCGAAGGCCGGCGTATCCGCCTGCATGACGAACAAGGCCGCCGCTGGACCTTCGAGCGCGCACCCGCCTTCGCCTGGGCCAGCGAAAGCGCCAGCGGCGCCCGCCAACTCGTCGCTCCCATGCCCGGACGCATCGTGCTGGTCCGCGCGGCCGTCGGTGACGTCGTCGAGGAAGGCCAGGAACTGCTCGTGATGGAAGCGATGAAGATGGAACTGGCCTTGAAGGCCCCACGCGCCGGCACCATCGAATCGATATCCGCCGTACAGGGCGATTTCGTGGACGCCGATGCCGTCCTCGTCCGCTTCGCCGAATCGGCCTGACCGGAGTTCGCATGAACGCTTCCAACCATGTCCGCATCGTCGAAGTCGGTCCGCGCGACGGCCTGCAGAATGAAAAGGCGATGCTGCCGGCGGCGGTCAAGATCGAACTGATCGACCGCCTGTCCGACACTGGCCTCGCCACCATCGAAGCCACGAGCTTCGTCAGTCCGAAATGGGTGCCGCAGCTGGCCGACGCCGCCGAGGTGTTCCGTGGCATCTGCAGGAAGCCGGGCGTGGTCTACCCCGTGCTGGTGCCCAACCTGCAGGGTTACGAGCGTGCGCGCGAGGTCGGCGCCACCGAGGTCGCGGTGTTCACCGCCGCCTCCGAAGCATTCAACCGCGCCAATATCAACGCGTCCATCGATGAGTCGATCGATCGCTTCGTGCCCGTGCTCGATCGCGCCCGCGCCGATGGCGTGGCCGTGCGCGGTTATGTGTCGACCGTGCTCGGCTGTCCCTATCAGGGCGATGTGCCCGTGGCCGATGTGGTCCGCGTCGCCCGCCGTCTGCATGAACTCGGCTGTCACGAAATCTCGCTGGGCGACACGATCGGCGTCGGCACGCCCGCGAAGGCACGCGACATGCTGCGCGCGGTGGCGGCCGAGGTGCCGATGAGCGCCCTGGCCGTCCATTTCCACGACACCTACGGGCAAGCGTTGGCGAACATCCTCGCCTGTCTCGAGGAAGGCGTGCGCGTGGTGGACAGCGCCGTCTCGGGTACGGGCGGCTGTCCGTACGCCAAGGGTGCCACGGGCAATGTCGCGAGCGAGGACGTGGTCTACATGCTGCACGGCATGGGCATGACGACCGGGGTCGACCTCGACAAGCTGATCCAGACCGGTGCGTGGCTGGCCTCCCAGTTGGGCAAGGAAACCGCGAGTCGCGTCACCCGGGCACGCACGGCCGCCTGAAAGCGATTCCTCAAGCGATACGATCCATGGCAGCATCTAGCCATGCCTGCCGACTACCTCATCCGCCCCATCGAGCCGCGTGACGATGCCGACATCGCCGCGGTGATCCGTACCGTCATGCCTGAGTTCGGCGCCGACGGACCTGGCTTCGCCATCCACGACACGGAAGTGGACACGATGTCGACGGCCTATTCGCAGCCGCGCACCGCATACTTCGTGGTCGAGAAAGACGGCCGCGCGATCGGCGGCGCCGGCATCGCTCCGCTGGAAGGTGGCGACAACGAAACCTGCGAACTTCGCAAGATGTATTTCCTGCCGGAAGCACGCGGCATCGGTGCGGCGTCGCAAGTCATGCGCCGCTGCCTCGACGCCGGCCGCCGCGCCGGCTTCTCGCGGTGCTACCTCGAAACCCTCACCGGCATGGATGCGGCACAGGCCGTGTACCTGCGCCATGGCTTCACGCGCATCGATGCGCCCATGGGCGGCACCGGACACTTCAGCTGCGATCGTTTTTTCCTGCGCAACCTCAACGATGGCGACCTGCTTGTCGCGCCGAACCCGCCTTCGCTCGTCTTCGCCATCGACGATCCGGGCCGCGACGACGTGCTGAAGCTGATCGAACAGTTGCACGGGTACCTCTCCGACCTCGACCGTCATCCGCTGCCGGCGTCGTTCGGCGTCGATGAACTGCGCCAGCCGCATATCACCTTCATGACGGCGCGCGTCGACGGCACACCCTTGGCGTGCGGCGCCAGCGTGGACCATGGCGACTATGTCGAGCTGAAGTACATGTACGTCCTGCCCGCCTGCCGCGGCATGGGGCTGGGCAAGCAGATGCTGGAGGCGCTCGAGCAGCAGGTGCGCTCGGCAGGTGGCACGATGGTCCGGCTGGAAACGGGTACGGCGCAGACCGAGTCGATCGAGCTCTATGAGCGCGCCGGCTATCGTCGCAGCCGCCCCTTCGGCGATCATCGCGCCCAGCCATCCAGCATCTTCATGGAAAAAGCCCTGTGATCCGTATCGCCGTCGAAGCCGACGCCGCCGCCTGCCACGCCATCTACGCCCCGGTCGTCGAAACCAGCGCGATTACTTTCGAGACCGACCTGCCCGGCGAAGAAGCCATGCGCGGGCGCATCCGTACCCGCCTGGCCAACCACCCGTGGCTGGTATGGGAAGAAGACGGTGACGTGCTGGCGTATGCCTATGCCGGGCGTTTCCGGGAACGGGCGGCCTACGACTGGATCGCCGAAACCTCGATCTACGTGCATGAGAAGGCGCGCCGGCGCGGCATCGCGCGCCGTCTTTACGGTGCCTTGCTGGGTGCCATGCGCCTGCAGGGCATCAACCAGGCGGTCGGCGTGATCACCTTGCCGGGCGACACCAGCGTGGCGATGCACGAGTCGATGGGCTTCGCACCCGCCGGGGTCTGGCCCAAGGCCGGCTACAAGCTCGGCCGCTGGTGGGACGTGGGCGTGTGGAGCCTGTTCATCGCCGAACCCGCCAACCCGCCCTCGCCGGTCGTGCCGTTCGCGGAGCTGGCGGCCTCCGGGGCGCTCAACGAGTTCCTGGCCCAGGCCTGATCGAAGCCGCCGTTTCCTGGGAGACGGCACCCTCGAATGTGCCGGTGCACAAAGCCAACCGGCCCGCCGCTCGGATAAGATGAGCTCCTTTGCCAGTCTTACCAGCGGAGTCTTCATGCAGCTCGAACAGGTCAGGGCCGTCATCACCGGCGGCGCATCCGGTCTGGGTCACGCCGTCGCGCAGCGCCTCGTCGCCGCGGGCGCCAAAGTGGCGCTCTTCGACGTCAACGAGGAAAAAGGCCAGGCCGCGGCCGCCGCGCTCGGCGCGAACGCCTCGTTCCAGCGCACCGACGTCACCTCCGAGGATGGCGTGGCCGCCAACGTCGCCGCCGCGCGTGAAGCTATGGGCGGCCTCAATGTCGTCGTGAATTGCGCCGGTATCCTCGGCGCCGGGCGCGTGCTCGGCAAGGAAGGCCCGATGCCGTTGTCGACCTTCAGCAGCACCGTCATGGTCAACCTGATCGGCAGCTTCAACGTGGCCAAGGCCGCGGCGCAGCTCATGCAGGCCAACGCGGCCGGCGACGACGGCGAACGCGGTGTCATCGTCAACACCGCCTCCGTCGCCGCGTACGAAGGACAGATCGGCCAAGCTGCTTACTCGGCGTCGAAGGGCGGTGTGGTCGGCATGACCCTGCCGATGGCGCGCGAACTGTCGCGCTTCGGCATCCGCGTCAACACGATCGCACCTGGCATCTTCTGGACGCCGATGGTCGACGGCATGCCGCCGCAGGTGCAGGAATCCCTGTCCGCCTCGATCCCCTTCCCATCCCGCCTGGGCAAGCCGGAAGAGTTCGCCGACACCGTGGCCTTCATCCTCACCAGCCGCTACCTCAACGGCGAGACCATCCGCCTCGATGGCGCGGTTCGCCTCGCCCCGAAATAATCCACTCAACGACATCGAAGTCGAAACGCCATGAAAGCATCCGAAGTCAAGAAGGGTAACGTCGTCGAGCACGACGGCACCGTGTACCAGGTTCGAGATATCGAACGCAGTTCGCCCTCGGCGCGCGGCGGCAACGTCACGTTCCGCTTCACGCTGTACTCCATTCCGGGCCACCGCAAGTTCGACCTGAGCCTGCGCGCGGAAGACGAACTGAAGGAAGTGAGCCTCGAGCGCCGCCAGGCCAAGTTCTCCTACATGGATGGCGAAGCGTTCGTCTTCATGGACGACGAGGACTACACCCAGTACACACTCGACGCGAGCGTCGTCGGCGACAACGCCGGTTACATCGTGGAAGACCTCGAGGGTTACTACATCCAGGTGATCGACGAAGCGCCGGTCGGCCTGCAGGTGCCCACCTCGGTCGTGCTGACGGTCACGGACACGGCGCCGGAACTGAAGGGCGCCAGCGCCACGAAGCGCACGAAGCCGGCCACGTTGCAGACCGGCATCGAAGTGCAGGTGCCGGAATACATCACCACGGGCGAGAAGGTCACGGTGAACACCCTCACCGGCGAGTTCGCGGGCCGCGCCTCGTGAACGCGGCGGGACGGCATCGCGCTCTTCCGATGCCGTCCCGCGCTTCCGCTTGTCATCCAGTCAGCCAGCATGCGGCAGAATGGAAGGCTCAAGGGATGAGCCCCAGGACACCATGAGCAACGGCTACTCGCTCCGCGCCAGCGTCATCGACACGCTGATCCGGACGAAACGACCCGACGTCCCGATGCGGGTCGCGCTGCGCAATACCGCGGCCGTGGTTCTTCCACTCGCCCTCGGCATCGTGCTGGGTTATCCGCAGGTCGGTCTCGGGGTCGCCGCCGGCGCGCTGGACACCATGTTTTCGGACCAGCCCGGTCCGTACCAGCAGCGCCTCAGCCGCCTGTTCCTGGCCGCCCTCGCCGCCGGTGCGGCTTCACTCGTCGGCTTCCTCATCGGCGACTGGATCCTGCCGATGTGCATCGCCTGCGCGGTCTGCGGATTCTTCGGTGGACTGCTGGTCGTCTTCGGTCCCGACATCGCCCGCGTGGGCATGACCAGCATGCTGCTGCTCGTGATCACCGCGGCGACGCCAAAGGATCTCGGTGGTGCACTCGCAGGCGGTGGATTGATCTTCGCCGGCGGCATGCTGCTGGCCGTCTTCTCGATCGCGGCGTGGCCGTTGCAACGCTACCGGCCGGAACGAAGCGCGCTCGCCATCGTCTATCGCGGCCTGGCCGAACTTGCACGCAAGCCACAGCGTGAAGGCGAAGCGCCCGGGCTCACCGATGCGATGAACGCCCTGCAGAACACCCTGCTGGGCCGCCACCACGCGCGCGGCCGCGCCATGGAGGCCTTCCGCGTGCTGCTGGAACTGGCGGAGCGCATCCGCCTCGAACTGGTCGCGATGGCCGAACTCGAAACCCGGCGTGACGGCATGGGTGAGATGTTCCGCAGCGACGCCGCGCGCGTTCTCCTGGCGACCGCCGACGCGCTGGACGCCGCGGAACCGCCGCAACGCGCGGAACGCGCGCTGGCCACGTTGCAGGCCAGCGAACGCGCCCTGCTGGCGGGTACTACCGGCATAGGGCTCAGCGCACACATCCAGGCGTTGTCGGGCCAGCTCGCCGCCGTCGTGCGCAACACGAACTGGGCGGGTTCACGCGGTGAAGAACGCGCGCAGCGCGCGGAAACCACCTTGCCGGAAACCCTGCGCAGCGCCTCCCCGCTGTCGACGCTGCGCGCCAATATCACGCGCGACTCGGTCGCTTTCCGTCATGCGGTGCGTTGCGCGGTCGTGCTCACCCTCGCCTTCGCCATCTCCCGTTACTACGCCTTGCCGCACGGCTACTGGCTGCCCATGACGGCGGCCATCGTGCTGCGTCCCGACTTCGCGGCGACCTTCAACTTCGGCTTGCTGCGCGTCGTCGGTACCGTGCTCGGCCTCATGCTGACCACGTTCCTGCTGCGCCTGACGCCGGACGTGGTCTGGGCGCATGTCGCGGTGATGGGCGTGCTCTGCGTGATCTTCCGCTACCTGGCCGGTGCGCACTACGGCATTGCCGTCGCCGCCCTGACCGGCACCGTCGTCGTGCTGCTCTCGTTCGATGGCGTCGATCCGTTCGCGGCCATGTCCGATCGTGTGCTCAATACCGCGCTGGGCAGTGGCCTGGCGCTGATCGCCTATGTGTTGTGGCCTTCGTGGGAGCGGCACCGGGCGCGCAGCGCGTTCTCCGAAATGCTCTGCGCCTACGCCGACTACCTGGACGCCCTGGTGAAGCCCGCTGACGGCGGCGCTCGCCATGAGGTCCGCATGGCGACGCGCACCGCGCGCACCAATGCCCAGGCCTCGCTCGACCGCATGCGCGCGGAACCCGGCACCCCGCCGCTGCTGATGGAACTGGCCGAGACGCTCTACGCCAACGGCAACCGCCTCGCCCGCACGGCGATGTCCCTGGAATCGCTCATCGATGTCGCCCTCGTGCCAGAGGAATGGGCGCACGTGGGCCCGTTCATCCGCGAGGCCGCCGTCGCCTTGCGCGCGCAGGGCGAAGCCCTGACCCGCGTGGAAGCAGTCGCGCCACCACCCGGCCTGCGCGAGCACCAGCGGGCGCTTGCAGAGGCCATGACGCGTTCGAAGGACCGGGAACTGGCCGAGGCGATCAACCGGCTCACGGACCGCCTCACGGACAACGTGGACACGATCGCCCACGTGGTGAACCGGCGCAGCACCGCTCCGGCCTAGCCTTGCTGCACCGCGAGAGGCCCCGTCACACCAGCGGCGCTACACTCGGCCCATGCTGAAGATCGATACGCACGCGCACATCCTGCCCCGTGACTGGCCCGATCTCGCGGCCCGTTACGGCGACGACCGTTTCCCGGTGATGACGCATTCCAGCGGTCACCACCGGATCTACAAGGACGGCAAGTTCTTCCGCGAAGTGTGGGATTCGGCCTTCGACGCCGAGCACCGCATCGCCGACTACGCGCGTTTCGGCGTCGGCGTGCAGGTGGTATCCACGGTACCGGTGATGTTCTCGTACTGGGCCAAGGGCTACCAGGCGCTCGAACTGCACACGCATCTCAACGACAGCATGGCCGCGGTCTGCGAAGCGCATCCTCGCCATTACGCAGGCATCGGAACGGTGCCCCTGCAATCGCCATCGCTGGCGATCCGCGAGATGGAACGCTGCATCGACGAACTCGGCCTTCAGGGCGTGCAGATCGGTTCACACTGCAACGACTGGAACCTGGACGCGGCGGAACTGTTCCCCTTCTTCGAGGCGGCTGCCGATCTCGGCGCGGCCGTGCTGGTACACCCGTGGGACATGATGGGCACCGACAGCATGCCGAAGTACTGGCTGCCCTGGCTGGTCGGTATGCCTGCCGAGCAATCGCGCGCCGCCTGCGCACTCATCTTCGGCGGTGTGCTTGAACGCCTGCCCGAGCTGAAGATCATGCTCGCCCATGGCGGCGGCAGCTTCCCGTATTCGATCGGCCGCATCGAGCACGGCTTCCGCATGCGGCCGGACCTCGTCGCCACCGACAACGCGCGCAACCCACGCGAATACATGTCGCGCCTGTACTTCGACTCCTGCGTGCACGACGATGCCGCGTTGCGCTACCTGCTCGAGACCGCGGGGACCGATCGCGTCATGCTGGGCACCGACTACCCGTTCCCGTTAGGCGAACAGGAACCCGGCAGTGGCATCGAGGCCCTGGGCCTCGATGACGTCGCGCGTGCACGGCTGTTCCATGGCACCGCGCTGGAGTGGCTGGGCGTGCCCAAGACCCGATTCCAGTCCGTAGCCGCCGTGGCGTGACCTGGCGCACAGCGGCGTGCGCCATGCGTGCACGGCCGCTGTGCCAGAATGCCGCTGTTACGCGGCAGCGCCGCCATCTCCAGGGGACCCCTCATCGTGAACCGCCCGTTGCGCACCCTTCTGATCGCCCTCACCCTGGCCAGCCCCGCGGTCGGTGCCGCCGATGTCTCGATGGCCAGCGGGGCCCTGCGCTTCGCGGTGCCCGACACATGGGTGCCCATCATGCAGTCCGAGGGCGACACCGAATCCCAGGTGTTCCAGGTACCCGGCGCCGCCGCCGCGGACGCCACGCTGGCCCGCGTCTCGATCACCGTGCAGAAGGTGCCCAACCTCAACGGCTTCCAGCAGTTCGCCGGGAACCTGCGCAGTCACGCCACCGCCCTGACCGAATACGCCCCCGGCAAGGCCGCCTCACCGACCGAGAACGTCTACACGGCGAAGGAAGGCGCGGTGAAGCTCAGCTACTTCGAGCGCTATTTCTACAGCAGCGGCTACGCCATCCAGCTACGCTGCATTCGTCCCGCGAGCGACGCGAAGTTCAGCGCGACGTTCGACAAGGGCTGTGCCGACGTGGCCGCCCGCATGCCTTCCTGATTCCAAGGTTTCCTTCATGACCGCTTTCGAAGCGACGCACGCGTGGGCCGAAGCCCAGGACGCCGCCGATCCCCTGCGCGCCTTCCGCGACGAGTTCCACATTCCGCCGCACGAAGGTCGCGACACGCTTTACTTCTGCGGCAACTCACTCGGACTCCAGCCCAAGGGCGTGCGCGCCGCGATCGAAGCGGAACTGTCCGACTGGTCCGAGCTTGCCGTGGAGGCACATTTCCGCGGCCGCTCGCCCTGGATGCATTACCACGAGTACGTGCGTGACGCGATGGCCGATCTGGTCGGCGCGAAACCGCACGAAGTCGTCGCCATGAATTCGCTAGGCGTGAACCTGCACCTCATGCTGGTGAGCTTCTATCGTCCGACGACGGAGCGCCCCGCCATCCTCATGGAGGCCGGTGCGTTTCCCACCGACCGCTATGCGCTGGAATCGCAGGTGCGCTTCCACGGCTTCGATCCCGTCACCGATCTGATCGAGATCCAGCCCGATGGCCCTGGCGGCACGTTGTCCATGGCGGCGATCGAACGTGCGATCGCGGAGCACGGTCATCGCGTCGCGTTGATCGTGCTGCCCGGCGTGCAGTACCGCACCGGCCAGGTCTTCGACCTGGCGACGATCGTTCGCCTGGGCCACGCCAAGGGCTGCGTCGTGGGCTTCGATCTCGCCCATGGCGTCGGCAACCTGCCGCTGGCGCTGCACGATAGCGGCGCCGATTTCGCCGTGTGGTGCACTTACAAATACCTCAACGCCGGGCCGGGCGCCGTCGCCGGTTGCTTCGTCCACGATCGCCATGCGCATGCCGACGTGCCGCGCTTCGCGGGTTGGTGGGGACACGACAAGCAGACGCGCTTCAAGATGGGACCGCAATTCGTGCCGACGCCGGGCGCGGATGGCTGGCAACTGTCCAACCCGCCCATCCTCGCGCTGGCACCCCTGCGCGCGTCGCTGGACGTGTTCACGCGTGCGGGCATGCCGCGCCTGGTCGAGAAGAGCCGTCGCCTCACCGCCTACCTCGACTGGCTGATCCGTACGCGTCTCGACGACACACTGGATATCGTGACGCCAAACGATCCCGCCCAACGCGGCGCCCAGTTGTCGATCCGCGTGCGCGCCGGACGTGAAGCCGGTCGCGCGCTGTTCGAGTACCTCGAGCACAACGGCGTGATCGGCGACTGGCGCGAACCCGATGTCATTCGCCTATCGCCCACCCCGCTGTACAACCGCTACAGCGACTGCCTCGGTGCCGTGGAAGCCATCGAAGCCTGGCGTACGCACGCATGAGCGAACGCGATATCTATCCGCTGCCCTATAGCGAACGAGGCGCAGGTTTCGCCGTGCAGGGTGTCACGCACTGGTTGCGCATCGTCCCCGGTCGTGTGCTGCTTGGTCTGAAGGCGGGCGGCCTGCCGGTCACGCTGCCCGATCGCCCCGCGGGCCTCACCCATCCGGGCGTCGAGGCGAAAGTCGACGGGCACATCACGGCCGTCGAAGACGTCAGCAGCCAATGGCTGCGCGAACACCCCGACCTCACCGACCGTTACGTCGACGCGTTGCGCGAGGTACTGAAGAACCCACGCGCGCGACTCGATGGTTACGCGACGCACGCCATCTTCACCGGCTCGGTGGAACTCTTCGCTGGCCCGCGCATGGATCGCATCGACCTCGAACTCGATGACGAGGACGGCTCCTTCCCCCGCGCGATTACGCTGTTGCGCGACGCGCCGCACGATTCGCGCACGGCGTTCGCCATGCCGCCCGAACCCGGCACGGGGAGCTTCGAGGATCCGCTCTTCCTTGCCGGCGACCAGGCGTGGATCGATGGCCATCGCGTGCTGATCGAGTACACCCCGGACGAAGGTGGCCGTGCGGAAACCGTGGCGCTGGACCGTACGGCACTCGCGGATGCCATTGAGCGCGCGTGGTACGCGATGCTGGATGTCTCGGAACGCATTCGCACCAGGCTGGGGCGGCCGGGCTGAGGCCCGCCGCCTACCGTCGCCTAAGCGCGCACGCGAACCTCAGGGGACGGGATGCCGGACCTGTCCATCACCGCGTACGACGAAGCGTTCGATCGTGAGCGATTCGGCACCCATGGGGCCATAGGCATGCAGGCGCGTGGTCGAGATGCCTATTTCGGTGCCGAGACCGAGTTCGCCGCCATCACTGAAGCGCGATGAGGCGTTCACCATGACGACGGCCGAGCGAAGGGCGCGAACGAAGCGTTCGGCCGTGGCGTCGTTGCGGGTGGCGATCACCTCGGTGTGATCGGAGCCGTAGCGGCGGATGTGCTCGATCGCCTGGTCGAGATCGTCGACGACGCGGACAGCGATGATAAGGTCGAGGAACTCGGCGGCATAGTCAACGTCCGTCGCGACGGAGACATCGCGGATGATCGATCGCGTGGCGTCGTCGCCGCGCACCTCGACACCAAGCTCGCGCAACCGGACCACCGCCGCGGGAAGAAACGCCGGCGCAGCCTCGCGGTGGACGAGCAGCGTTTCCAGCGCGTTGCAGACGCCTGGGCGGCTTGTCTTGCCATCCACCAATAGGCGCAGGGCGAGATCATGGTCCGCGTCGCTGTCGACGTACAGGTGGCACACACCCTTGTAGTGTTTGATGACCGGCACGCGCGCATGCTCGGCGACGAAGCGGATCAAGCCCTCGCCTCCCCGGGGGATGGCGAGGTCGACAATGTCCGTGAGCTGAAGAAGCTCCACCATCGTTTCGCGCCGGGGATCGTCGAGCAGGGTGACGGCAGCCTCGGGCAGGCCTTCCTCACGCAGCCCTCGGCGCAGGGCGTTCGCGATGGCGACGTTCGAGTGCATGGCATCCGAGCCGCCTCGAAGGATCACCGCGTTTCCGGCCATCAGGCAGAGTGCCGCGGCATCGGCCGTCACATTAGGCCGCGCCTCGTAGATCATCGCGATGACACCGAGTGGAATCCTCACCCGCTCCACGACGATGCCATTGGGACGGGTTTCCCGCCGCGAGGTGACACCCACGGGATCGGGGAGCGTCGCCACGTCGCGCATGGCGGCGACGACACCGGCAACACGAGCGCCGTCGAGGCGAAGACGGTCGAGCATCGCCCCGCTCGTGCCGTTCACGGCCGCCGCCTGCATGTCCCGTGCATTTGCCTCGAGGACCACGTTGGCGTCGGTGGCGAGTTCGTCGGCCATGCGATGCAACAGGCGACGTTTCGCTGTCGACGCCAGTGATGCGATCGCGGCGGCCGCGTCTCGGCAGGCGATGGCACGTTCGCGCAGGGAGGACGGCATGGCAGCCTCGCTCAGTCAGGAAGGACGACGAGATCGTCGCGGTGGACGACGTTCTCGCCATAACTGTAGCCGAGCACGCTGTCGATATCGCGCGTATGCCTGCGTGCGATGCGGCGGATGTCGCCTGCCGCGTATTGCGCGATCCCGCGCGCGAACACGCGGTGACCGTCGCCGATCTCGATGACGTCGCCTCGTGCGAAATCGCCTTCGGCCCCCGTAACCCCGCCTGGTAACAGCGAGGCGCCGCGCAAACGAAGCGCTTCGGCGGCACCGCCATCCACCAGGATGCGCCCCGCCACCGGCGCATGCCGTAGCCAGTATTTGCGTGCGGCGAGACGGTTGCGCGGCGCGCGCAGCCGTGTGCCCGTGAGCACGCCCGCCGCGAGCCGGGTCAGACAGGCGGCGTCGCGACCATCGAACACCACGGTTTCGATACCCGCCGCGGCGGCCTTGCCCGCAGCCTCGAGCTTGGTCCGCATGCCACCGGTGCCCGCCGCCGTGCCGGCGTTTCCCGCGCTGGCCAGGTGCTCAGGGGTCACGGCCGGCACGTCGTCGACGGGACGGGCGTGAGGATCGACACGCGGGTTCGCCGTGTAGAGACCGCCGACGTCGGAGGCGATGAAGAGGACGTCCGCGTCGACGAGCGCAGCCACGATGGCGGCGAGGTTGTCGTTGTCCCCGAGTTTCAGTTCATCGACGGCGACGGTGTCGTTCTCGTTGATGACGGGGATGGCACCGAGGGCGAGCAGTTCACGCAATGTCGAGCGCGCATTGAGATAGCGGCGTCGATGACGCAGGTCGTCGTGGGTGAGCAACACCTGCGCGACGGGGACGGAGAAGAAACCTTGCCAGAGCGCCATGAGACGCGTCTGGCCCAACGCCGCGAGAGCCTGACGGCCAGCCAGACCCGCGCCGCTCTGAGGCGCGGCAAGTCCTCGCCCCGCGGCGACCGCACCGGAGGAAACGATGATGACCTCGCGCCCGCTCTCGCGGCTGCGATCGACGAAGGCGGCCAACGCCTTGGCGTGCTCGCCCGTGAGCGCGCCAGTGGCTGTGGTGAGCAGGCTGCTACCGACCTTGAGCACGGCCCGGCGCCATTCGGGCAGCGGTTGTTCGGTGAAGCGCATTAACTGAACGACGAAAGCCTTGCGCGCAGGGTATCCAGCATCAGGTCGTTTCCTGCACCCGGCGAGGTGCGCGCCGCCAGACTCGACTCGGGCGTGCGGCCTTCGCCTGCCGAAGCGGCCGTTTCCGCGGCGGCACGATAGGCGTCGCGGAACGGCACGCCGGCAATCGCCTGTTCGATGGCCACGTCCGTGGCGTACATCGCTGGCTCGATCGCGGCGCGCATCCTGTCGGCCTTCCACTCGAAGCGCGCCAGCATGTCCGGCAACAGTTCGAGCGCCCCCAGGCCCATGGAGAAACCATGGAACAACGATCCCTTGGAAAACTGCAGGTCGCGCTGGTAGCCCGACGGCAGCGACAACAGCTGCTCGATCTCGGTCCGTGCCGCCGCCACGCTGGCGTAGCTCGCCCGCAGCAGTTCGACGACGTCGGGGTTGCGCTTGTTGGGCATGATCGAGGAACCGGTGGTGTATTCCGCCGGCAGCTTGACGAAGTCGAACTCAGCCGTGGTGAAGAGCGAGAGATCCCAGGCCAGGCGGCGCGTGTCGAGCAAGGCCGTGCCTACCGCATCGAGCGCCGCCATCTCGAACTTGCCGCGCGAGAGCTGTGCATAGATGGGCGACACCTGCATGCGCGCGAAACCGAGCGCCTTCGTCGTATGCGCGCGGTCGAGCGCGACGTTCACGCCGTAGCCCGCCGCGGTACCGAGCGGATTCGCATCGATGAGGTCGAGCGCCTGGCGCGCACGCAACGTATTGTCTATGAACGCTTCGGCGAATGCGGCGAACCACATGCCCGTGGACGACACGACCGCGCGCTGGATATGCGTGTAACCCGGCATCGGCACCGCGTCGCCGGCGGCACGCTCGAGGCAGACCTCCGCGATGCGACGGCACAGGGCCTCCAGCGTGGACAGTTTCTCCTTGAGCCACAGGCGCGTGGCGACGAGGATCTGGTCGTTGCGGCTGCGTCCGGTATGCACGCGACGGCCCGCATCGCCAAGGCGTTCGGTCAGGCGCGCCTCGATGGCCGAGTGACCGTCCTCGAAGCGCTCGTCGAGCACGAACGTCCCGGCGGAAAAGTCGGCGGCCAGCGTGTCGAGTTCGCGCAGCAACGCATCGCGCTCCTGGGCCGAGACCACGCCGATGTTGGCGAGACCTTCCACGTGCGCCTTGCTGGCCGTGATGTCGTGCAGGAAGAACTCGCGATCGAGGACGACGTCGTTGCCCGCGAGGAAACGCATGATGCGTGCGTCGACCTGCGTATCGGATTTCTGCCAGAGCGGCTGCGTCATGGTGGGTTCCTTTCGCTCAGAGCGGAATGGCGGTGAGTTCGTCGAAACCGAGGGCGCGGTTGACGTTCTGCATGGCTTGGGTGGCGGCGCCCTTCAGCAGGTTGTCGAGCGTGGCGACCACGACGACACGGCGCCCATCGTTGGAGAGCGCGAAACCGCCCACGTCGAGGTGGTGCTTATGCGCGACCTGGCTCACCCAGGGCGCCTCGTCCACCACATGGATCAGCTTTTCCTTCTCGAAGCGGGCTTCGAAACGACGGACGATGTCCTCGCGCTTCGCCGGCTTGGCGAGGTAAAGATTGGTGGTGACGGTCAGGCCGCGGAAATGCGGCGCCACGTGCGGCATGAATTCCACGGGCAAGCCCAGGTGGCGGCTGGCTTCCTTCTCGTGCATGTGGCCGGTGAGGGAGTACGGCATCAAGTTGTCACGCAGCTTGTCCGGATCGTTACGGTCCGACGGCGTCGTGCCCGCACCCGAGTAACCGGACACGCCGAACGACACCGGGGGTGCGGCGAGAAGATCCTTCACGGGCGCGATCGAGACCTGGATGGCCGTGGCGTAGCAGCCGGGATTGCTGATGCGCTTCTCGCCCCTCCAGCGGTCGCGGTAAAGTTCCGGCAGGCCGTAGTACCAGCGCTCGTCGAAACGATAATCCGCCGAGAGATCGACGATCACCGTCGAACCGCCCGCCTTGTCGATCGCTTCGACATACGGCGCCGCCTTGCCGTTGGGCAGCGCGAGAATCACCACGTCCGCTTTCGCCTCGGCCACGGCGGCCGGGTCGAGATTGCTGTACGCAAGCTCACCCTTGTACGTGTCGCTGTGATCGGCGAGGCGCTGGCCGTCCAGTTCCCGCGAGGAAACGAAGGCCAGTTCCAGGTCCGGATGATTGGCGATGAGCTTGATCAGTTCGGCACCGGTGTGACCGCGTGCGCCGACGATGCCGATGGTCTTCTTGGACATGGCCGTTCAGTCCTGCAAGGTGGGTTCGCGCGTGGCGCAATGCGCGACGCAGCGCTCGATGTCGGCGAAGTTGTCCAGGCCATACCAGAACACCTTCCAGCGGGACTGCTTGAAGCAGCCATCCGACTCCGCGTAGTAGAAATGGTTGATCACGTTGCCGTGGCGCGAGCGCCAGAACAGCTTCGGGTTCTCGTCGCGCATGACCTGCCAGACGGCACGGCCCAGGCCTTCGCCCTGTGCGTCATCCAGCACGGCGAACTTGTCGAGGTACGCGAACCCCTCCTCCTTGGTGAGCACCATCGCCGCGCGGTAGTTCTCGGACACATAGAGGCGATAGAGATCGGTACGCTCGAAGTAGTCGCCCACCAGCGTGCGGCCGAAACTGGATTCGATCAGCTGGCGCATGCGGGCGAGGTCCACGCCTTCCCACGATTCGAAGCGGAGCACCCGCTCGCCACGGCGCACCAGCGTGCCCGAACCCTTGTGCGTGAAGAGTTCCTTGGCCAGTTCCGCCGGACGCGTGATGGACACCGACGAGGTCAGCGGCAGGTCGTCGAGCAGGTCCTTGATCTGCTCGATCTTCAGGCGCATGCCCGAGTGCAGCCACGGTTGCTGGAGCAACTGCTCGTACTCGGTCGACAGGTTGATCGAGTCGATGACGTTGCCGTCGCCGTCGAGCAGGCCGCCCGTGCCGGTGAGGAACACGATCTTGTACGGTTGCAGCACGCGGACGAGTTCGTTCGCGGCGAAGTCGGCGTTGATGTTGAGGATCTGTCCGGCGTCGGTCTCGCCGAGGCTGGCGATCACGGGGATCGATCCCGCGCGCAGGCTGGCCTCGATCGGCGCCAGGTTGATGTCGCGCACCCGCCCGACCAGGCCGAAGGTGTCCTGGTCGAGGAACTCGGCCGCGAAGACGCCCGAGGGTACCGAGGTGGCACGCGTGTCGACTTCCTGCAGCGCCTCCACCAGACGCAGGTTCTGCGCCTGGAAGACCTTGCGCACGATTGCCAGCGCCTCGGGCGAGGTCACGCGCAGGCCATTGATGGTCTTCTTCTCGATGCCGGCGGCCGCCAGTTCCTCGTCCAGCTGCGGACCGGCGCCGTGCAGCACGATGGGCGTGAGGCCCACCTGCTGCAGGAAGGACAGTGACGAGGTGAGGTCGGGCAGCTCATCGCGGAGCACCGCGCCGCCGACCTTCACCACGGCGAATCGCGCGGCGTCGAGCTGCGAGAAGCGCTTCAGGTACTGCTGGATCTCGCGCGCGCTGCCCATGGAGGACAGCAGGCGCACGATGGTCTTTCGCGTATGTTTATTAGAGTCCACTGTCCACGATCCGATGGATGGTCTGGGCGTAATGAGCCAATTGGTCGAGGGCGACCCACTCGTCGGCACTGTGTGCCTGGGCGATGTCGCCGGGGCCATAGACGAAGGAGGTGTAACCGGCCTTCGAAAACAGTGCCGCCTCGGTCCAGAAGTCGACGGCGTTACCGACCGGAATACCGAGTTCGTCGGCAAGGTCACGAGCGGCGAGACGACGGGTTTCCGCCGTCGCCGTGTCGCCCGCCGGCAGCGAATCGCCGCGGAAGGTTTCGCCGTACTCGACGGGATGCGGCTCGACGAGCGTACGGAAGGTCTCGAGCAGACGGTCGGCGTCCATCG
>DATNJP010000400.1:0-3609 GCA_035603855.1 Luteibacter sp.
ACGATCATCGACGCGGCCCGTCCACAGCGTTCCGGGGGAGGCGACGACGGCGGGCGCTCGCCGGTGACCCAGTACCAGTCCTCGGCGAAGACGCGCTGAAGATCGGCCACGGCCGGCCCTTCGATTTGCATGTGCGTATCGCGCCAGGGCGATAGCGGTGGTTTCGCGCCAAGGTATTCGTCGCCGGCGTTCAGGCCACCGACGAATCCACGCACGCCGTCCACCACGAGCACCTTGCGGTGATTGCGGAAGTTCAGCTGGAAGCGGTTGCGCCAGCGCCGCGTCGCGAAGCGCCGCGCCAGTACGCCGCCGGCCCGCAGGCTCTCCACGTAACTGTCGGGAAGGGCATGGCTGCCGATGCTGTCGTAGAGCAGGCACACCTCGACGCCCGCGGCGGCGCGTTCGAGAAGGGCGTCGCGCAAGCGGCGGCCAAGCACGTCGTCGTGGATGATGAAGAACTGCACCAGCACGTAGCGCTCGGCACGCGCGATGGCGGCGAACATCGCGGCGAACGCGGCTTCGCCGTCCACATGGAGGGAAAGCGCGTTGCCGCCGTGCATGGACGTGTTCAACATCTTGCCGACGGCGTCGTAGCGCGTGTCATGTACCGGCCTGGATTGCATGAGCATGCCGGGTCGGGACGGATGCGCCACCTCCTCGTGGAGCATGAAGAAGCGCGCCTGGCGCTGCCGGTGCAGGTCGACGTAGCCACCGAAATGGCTCGAGCCCAGGAACAGGTAGGGCACGAGGGTCACGTATGGCAGCAGGACCAGTCCCAGAACCCAGGCGAAGGCACCCTGGGCCGTGCGCGTGTGCATCACGGCGTGCATGGCCGCGAAAACGCCCGCCACGTGCAGGCACAGCGCCGCGATGGCGATCAGGGTGGCGATCATGCGTGGCGGGGCTCCACTTTCAAGTTTGCGGCAACAGTCTTTGGCGGGACGAGGTGTTTCTGCATTCGTGCCGGAACGGGAGAATGCACGTTATCGCTTTCCATCGAGCCTATCCTATGGACCTTCCTGCGTCCCGTCTGCCCTTGCTGGCCCTGGCCGTGGCGGCCTTCGCGATCGGTACCACCGAGTTCGTGATCATGGGCCTGTTGCCCGAGGTCGCCGCCGACCTTCGCGTGAGCATTCCCTCGGCCGGCATGCTCGTTTCCGGTTACGCCTTGGGCGTGGCCGTGGGTGCGCCGTTGCTGGCGGCCCTGACCGCCAGGCTGGAGCGGAAGCGTGCACTGCTCCTGCTCATGGGCCTGTTCATCCTCGGCAACCTGCTTTGCGCCATGGCGCCAAACTACGAGGTGCTGATGGTGGCACGCGTGGTGGCTGCCTTCTGCCATGGCTCGTTCTTCGGTATCGGCGCCATCGTCGCCGCGCATCTCGTGCCGGCGAACCAGCGCTCGCGTGCCATCGCCCTGATGTTCGCCGGGCTGACGCTGGCCAACGTGCTGGGGGTGCCGTTCGGTACCTTCCTCGGTCAATGGGCGGGCTGGCGCGCCACCTTCTGGGCGGTCACCGGGCTCGGCGTCGTCGCCTCGCTCGCGGTGGCGCGTTTTGTCCCGGCGTTGCCGAACCTCAAGGCCCCGCACATGGGGCGCGAACTGCGGGTGCTGCGTGAGCCGCAGGTGCTGATCGCGCTGGGCATGACCGTGCTGGGTTTCGGTGGCGTGTTCACGGTGTTCACCTACATCGCCCCGATCCTGCAGGAGCAGTCGCACATCAGCCCGCACTGGACCGGCGCGGTGCTCGTGCTGTTCGGCCTTGGCACCACGATCGGCAATATCCTCGGTGGCCGTCTCGCGGACTGGAAACTGATGCCGTCGCTGATGGGCATCCTCGTGGCGCTCACCCTGCTGCTCGTGCTGTTCGCCTGGACGATGCACTCGACCGTGGCAGCCATCGTGACCGTGTTCGTCTGGGGTATCGCCGCCTTCGCCACGGTCGCGCCGTTGCAGTCTCGCGTGGTGCACGTGGCGGGTGATGCGCCAAATCTTGCGTCGACGCTCAATATCGCCGCGTTCAACCTCGGCAATGCGGGCGGTGCATGGCTTGGTGGCGTGGTACTTGCCGCAGGGTATGCGATGCCTGTCGTGAGTCTTGCCGGTGCGGCGGTCACGGTGGCTGGCCTGCTTGCTACGATGGCCAGTGTTGCGCTCGAGCGCCGTTCGACAACTGCGGTCGCCGAGTGCGTCTGATTCCCCACGGAGACCGTCCCCCATGAAAGCCGTCGTTTACCGCAAGCCGCTTCCCGCGAACGATTCGCAGAGCCTCATCGATGTCGAACTGTCGAAACCCGAGCCAGGTCCGCGCGACCTGCTGGTGAAGGTCGAGGCGATCTCGGTGAATCCCGTCGACACGAAGATCCGCCGCAATGTCGATCCCGCCGGCACCGACAAGGTCCTGGGCTGGGATGTCGCTGGCACGGTGGTCGCCACCGGCTCAGAGGTCACCCGGTTCAAGGCCGGCGATGCGGTCTGGTACGCGGGTGAACTCGAGCGCCCCGGTGCCAACAGTGAATGGCATGTCGTCGACGAGCGTGTCGTGGGCCGCAAGCCGTCCACGCTGGGCATGGCCGAGGCCGCGGCGTTGCCGCTGACCGCGGTGACGGCGTGGGAACTGATGTTCCAGCGCATGGGCATTCCCCATGGCACGCAGGGCCGCCCGGCGACCTTGCTGGTGGTGGGCGCGGCTGGCGGCGTCGGTTCGATCGCCGTGCAGCTGGCGCGCCGCCTCACTGGGTTGACCGTCATCGGTACGGCCTCGCGTCCCGAGACGCGGGCGTGGGTGGCCGAGATGGGCGCACACCACGTCGTGGACCACTCGAAGCCGCTGGTGGACGAGGTCCGGGCGGTGGCGCCGGAAGGCGTCGACTATGTCCTGGCGTTGACCCGGACCGAGGATCACTTCGCCGCGCTGGTGGAACTGCTCAAGCCGCAGGGCAAGTTCGGCCTTATCGACGATCCGGCCGAGGCGATCGATATCCGCCTGATGAAGCGCAAGAGCCTGTCGTTGCATTGGGAACTGATGTACACGCGCTCGCTGTTCCGCACGGACGACATGGGCGAGCAGGGTCATCTGCTGGACGAGGTCGCGAACCTGGTCGACGCGGGTGCCGTGCGGACGACGATGCGCGAGAACTTCGGCACGATCAACGCCTCGAACCTGCGCCGTGCGCACGCGTTGCTCGAGAGCGGCACGACCATCGGCAAGGTCGTGCTCGAAGGCTTCTGAGGAACGGCGCGCTGGCGCGCGCCCCAAGGAATGGTCAGCGCGCGGTGACGCGCGCTGGCTTCTCGGCGAGGAGCATGTCGGCCACGCCCTGTGCCTGCTTGCGGATCTCGGGTATGGCCGTCGATTCCCACAACGCTCCGCGCAGCAGGCTGCCGATCGCGAACAGGTTCGGCCGCGGCTTGCCGTTGCCGTCGAGCAGGTGGCCATCCGGCTGGGCGGCGAAACCGAGGCCGAGCGGATCGGGCGTGACCAGTCCGTCGATCACCAGCTGGCGCACGAGACGGTGTTCCGTCCGCAGCGTGTCGGTGTTGAGGCCGACCGTCTGGATGACGACATCGTAGGAATCCAGGGTGTCGGTACCGTCCGGCAGGGCATGGGT
>DATNJP010000401.1:0-2929 GCA_035603855.1 Luteibacter sp.
CGTCGAGCAACTGGCGGTAAGCCAGCCCGCCACGACGCGAAGCCGGCCACGCGGCCAGTGGAACACCGGCGGCGCTGGCCTCGCGAATCTGTGTATCGGTGGGAATCACGGCCTCACTCACCGCATCGCCGTATTGTTCACGCAACTGCGCAAGGCAGGCGCGCGAGGCATGCGTGCGCGCGTCGTACAACGTCGGCACGATCGTGCGCGGCATGGGCCTGCCACGCGAGCGCTCGATCATGGACAGGCTGCGCAACATGCGCTCGAGGCCGGCTAGCGCCAGCGCTTCGGTCTGCGTTGGCACAAGGAGACGATCGCTCGCGGCGAGCGCGTTGACCATGAGCACGCCGAGCGTCGGTGGGCAATCGAGCAGCACGTGGTCGAAATCGGGGGCCAGCTCCGCGAGCGCCTGCGTGAGCACCAAGCCCATGCCGGGTCGCGTACCGAGCTGGCGGTCGAGCGTGATCATCGCGGCGGACGCCGGCAGCACGCTCAGACGGTCCCATTGCGTCGCGTGCACCAGCGTGCGCACGGGTAATGGATTGCCACCGACACCGAACAGGTCGTAGACACTGCCGTGCGCGCCACCCTCGACACCGATGTAGCCGGAGAGCGACGCGTGAGGATCCATGTCGATCAGCAGCGTGCGCTTGCCTGACGCCGCCAGCAGGCTACCCAACGCGACCGTCGTGGTGGTCTTGCCGACGCCGCCTTTCTGGTTGGATATCGCCCAGACGCGCATCACTGTGCCCTCGGCGCGGGAGCGAGGCGCGCAGCACCCGCTGTCGGCGCGACGATCTCGCGCGAGGCGGTGACCGTCGCGGCAGGCGCTGTGGGCGCCGCCGGCGTGGCCGGCACAACGGCAGGCGCACCTGGCTTGGAAGATGCCGGCGCACCCGCAAGGTCCATGCGATCGGCGTCGCTGTAGAACCGGGCCGGTGCCGCCTTGTCGCTCATCACCACAATCAGCACGCGCCGATTGCGGTTGCGCCCTTCGTCGGTCGTGTTGGAAGCGGTCGGCCGGAATTCCCCCCAACCGATGATGCCCACGCGGTGCGGATCGACACCGGTCGTGGTCAGGAGGCGAGCGACCGTCGCCGCGCGCGCCGCCGACAGTTCCCAGTTGGAGGGAAACGTCGACGTGGCGATGGGCGTGTTGTCCGTGTAGCCCTCCACGCGCATGGCATTCGGGAATGGCGAGAGGATGCCGGCGAGCTTGCGCAGCACGTCTTCCGCCTGGACCTGCAACCGGGCGACGCCCACCGGAAAGAGGATGTCGGTACGCACTTCGATCTCGAGCCAGTCGGGCGTCTGCCGCACGCTGACCATGTTCTTGTCGATCAGCGGCTTCATCGCGCGCTGCACTTCATCGGAGATCTGGCTGAGCGTCGCCGTCTCGGTCTTGCCAACGGACGTATTGGAGGCCGGGGTCGTGTTGACGCTGGACGTTTCCTGGCGCTCCGGCGCCGCGCCCTCGTGACCGGGTAACGGCAGGTTGCGCGGGGGAATGGGCACGTCGATACGCGCGATCGGCGCGGCGGCGGGCGAACGCGACTGGTTGGGCAGCGGTACCTGCGCCGCCGGCGTGGCATCGCGAATCGGCTCGATGACCTTGCCGGTGCCGTTGAACGCCTCGTTGATGGACTGCGCCATGACACGGAACTTGGTCTCGTTCACCGCGGACACCGCGTACATCACGACGAACAGCGCCAGCAGCAGGGTGATCAGATCCCCATACGGGATCGCCCAGCGCTCGTGGTTGATGTGTTCTTCGTGGTGCCGCCGTTTCACGACAGGAACCCTTGCAGCTTGCTCTCGATATGCCGCGGGTTGTCGCCTTGGGCGATCGATACGAGACCTTCGACGAGGATCTCGCGCATTTGCGAACGGCGACGGGCGAGACCCTTCAGGCGCGAGGCCATGGGTAACGCCAGCAGGTTGGCGAGGCCGATACCGTAGATGGTCGCGACGAAGGCCGCGGCGATGCCATGGCCGAGCTTGCTCGGATCGGCCAGGTTCTGCATCACGGACATCAGGCCCATGACGGCGCCGATGATGCCCATGGTGGGCGAATAGGCGCCGGCGTTCTCGAACACCTTGGCCGCTTCGATGTCGGTGTGCTCACGCGCGAGCACTTCCACTTCGAGTACCGAGCGCATCGCGTCCGGCTCCGTGCCATCCACGAGCAACTGCAACCCCTTGCGGATGAAGGGATCGGATTCGCGCTCGATGGCGGGTTCCAGGCCCAGCAGGCCGGTGCGGCGGGAAATCTCGCTCCAGCCGACGATGCGGCTGACAAGGTTTTCCGATTCGATATCCGGCGGCCGATAGACCCAGGGCAGCATGCCCCACGCGCGCTTGAGCACGGCGCCAGGCGTCTGCACCAGCAGCGCGGCCAGGGTGCCGAGGAAGACGATCACGAACGCGGCCGGGTTCCACAGGGCATCGAGACTCGAGCCCTTGAGGATGGTACCCACGATGATGACCAGGAAGGCCAGGATCGTTCCGACGACGCTCACGATATCCATATCAGACAGCCATCCTTAGTGAAGGCAGTACCTGGCCGCTGTCATCGGCGAGGCCCGCAAGGTCGAGCACGAGCGAGATCCGGCCGTCGCCCGTGATCGTGGCGCCGGCCACGCCGGGGACGTCCTTGAGGAACGGACCCAGCGGCTTCGCCATCACGTCTTCGCGGCCGAGCACCTCGTCGACGAGGCAACCGAGCGTCTGGTGGCCGATCTGGACAACGACGACATGGCCACCCTTCCCCGCCGCGCCCGCCCAACGACCGAGGTCGACGAGGGGCAATGCGCGCTGGCGATGCGACGCGACGATGCGGCCATCCAGTTCCTGGATCTGGCCGGGCACGAGTTCGAATACCTCGGCGACGTTGGACAGCGGCAGCGAGAGCAACCGGCTGCCCACGCGC
>DATNJP010000402.1:0-2381 GCA_035603855.1 Luteibacter sp.
ACGGCGTGGACGCGAAAGTCGTGATGCTCGCCGGTTCGGTGGAAATCGCGCCGCGTCTCGGCACGGCGGACGCCATCTGCGACCTCGTGTCCAGCGGCGCCACCCTGGTCGCCAATCAGTTGCGCGAAGCCGCGGTGGTGGTGGAAAGCGAGGCCGTGCTGGCGGGACACCGTGAACTGCCCGCCGATGAGCGCGGCGAGATCGCCGAACTGCTGCTGCGCCGTCTCGATGGCGTGATCCAGGTGCGCGATTCGCGCCTGATCCTGATGCAGGCGCCGCGCGATGCGCTGGCTGAAATAACGCGCCTGCTGCCCGGGGCACCCGTGCCGACGCTGACGCCGGTCGACGGTGCGCCGGACCAGGTCGTGCTGCAGGCCCTGTGTGCCGGCTCGGTCAGCTGGAGGCAGCTCGAGGACATGAAGCGCGCGGGTGCGCGCGACATGCTGGTGTTGCCGGTGGAGAAGATGCTCGCATGAAACGCATCGACTGGAAGACCCTGGACGAAGCCGGTCGCGATACCGCGCTGGCAAGGCCCGCGCAATCGCGTGCGCAGGAACTGCGCCAGGGCGTGGAGGCGATCGTCGCCGACGTGCGCGTGCGGGGCGATGTGTCGCTGCGCGAGCTCACGGCGCGCTACGACGGCGCGACACTCGACGGCCTTGCCGTGACCGACGCCGAGTTCGCAGAAGCGGAAGCGCGCCTGTCCCCGGAGCTCAAGGCCGCGGTCATTGAAGCGGCCGGTCGCATCGAAACCTTTCATCGCGTTGCGGCGCCGGCAGAGGTCGCCGTCGACACCGCGCCCGGCGTGCGCGTGGAACGCGTGTTGCGCCCGATCCGTCGCGTTGGCCTCTATGTGCCCGCCGGTGGCGCGCCGCTGCCATCCACTGCCATCATGCTTGGTGTCCCCGCATCGATCGCCGGGTGCAGGGACGTCGTGCTCTGCACGCCGGTGCAAGCCAACGGCCGTTGCGACGATGCCGTGTTGTTCGCGGCGAAGGTCACCGGAGTGCACCGCGTGTTCAAGCTTGGCGGTGCGCAGGCGATTGCCGCCATGGCCTACGGCACCGCCACGGTTCCGCGCTGCGACAAGCTTTTCGGCCCGGGCAACGCATGGGTCACCGAGGCGAAGCTGCAAGTCGCCGGCGATCCCGCGGGTGCGGCCATCGACATGCCGGCGGGTCCCTCCGAAGTGCTCGTGATCGCCGACGCCGACGCCGATCCGCGTTTCGTCGCAGCCGACCTGCTCTCGCAGGCCGAGCATGGTCCGGATTCCCAGGTCCTGCTAGTGAGCCCGTCAGCGGATCTGCTCGATCGCGTCGCGGTCGAAGTGGAGCGTCAGCGCATCGCGTTGCCGCGGGCAGACATCGCGGCCATCGCCCTGGGTGAGAGCCGCCTCGTGCAGGTGGCCGATCTCGCGGAGGCCGTCGAGGTCAGCAACCGTTACGCGCCGGAGCACCTGATCATCCAGACGGCCGAACCGCGGGCGTTGCTCGGAGATGTCGAGTCGGCGGGATCGGTTTTCCTCGGTGAATGGACGCCGGAATCCGTCGGCGACTACTGCAGCGGCAGCAATCACGTGTTGCCCACTTACGGCTATGCGCGAAGCTACAGCGGCGTATCGGTCGCCAGCTTCCAGAAGCAGGTCACCGTGCAAGAGGTCTCCGCCGAAGGCCTGCGCCTCATCGGTCCCTGCGCGGCCACGCTGGCGGAAGCCGAACAGCTCGAGGCCCACCGTCGCGCCGTCACCCTGCGTCTCGCCGCAATGGATGCTGTCGCATGAGCGTCCTCGATCTGGCTCGTGCCGATATCCGTGCATTGTCGCCTTACTCCAGCGCACGCATGGAGGCGCAGGGCGGCACCGTCCTGCTCAACGCCAACGAATCCTCGCGCCCGCCGAACATTCCCGGCGGCGACGGACTGAATCGTTATCCCGATCCGCAACCGCGCGCGTTGGTGGAGACACTGGCGGAACTCTACGGCAGCGAAGCGAATCGCGTGCTCGTGACGCGCGGCAGCGACGAGGCCATTGACCTGCTCGTGCGCGCGTTCTGCCGTGCGGGTGAGGACGCCGTCGTCATCTCGCCGCCCACCTTCGGCATGTATGCGGTCTGCGCACGAATCCAGGGCGCGGCGGTGATCGAATCGCCGCTCGAACCGTCAGGCGCCTTGGATGCCGACGCGTTGCTTGCCGCCGTGACGCCAGCCACCCGGTTGGTTTTCGTCTGCACGCCGAACAACCCCACCGGCAACCTGGTCGAGCGGAGCATCCTGAAGCGTCTCGCCGTCGAACTTGCCGGCCGGGCGGTGCTGGTGATCGACGAGGCATATGCCGAATTCAGCGGCGTGCCCAGCGCCACGTCGTTGATAGACGAACACGACAA
>DATNJP010000403.1:0-12013 GCA_035603855.1 Luteibacter sp.
CGACGCACTTCCGCCGCCACGACGGCGAAGCCGCGACCCTGCTCGCCCGCACGCGCCGCTTCGACGGCCGCATTCAGGGCCAGCAGGTTGGTCTGGAAGGCGATGTCGTCGATCAGGCCCACGATGTCACCGATGCGGCGGCTGGAATCGCCGATCTGGCGCATGGCTTCCATGGCCTCGCCCACTACCGCACCGCCCTTCTCCGCTTCGCCACGCGCATGACGCGAGAGACGATCAGCCGCCAGTGCGTTCTCGGCGTTCTGTTTCACCGTGGCGGTCATTTCCTCCATCGATGCCGCGGTTTCTTCCAGGCTGGACGCCTGTTCCTGCGTGCGATGGGAAAGATCGTCGTTGCCGCGGGCAATCTCGCCCGACGTCGTGGTGACGACATGCGCCCCTTCCTGCACGTCCATGACGATCGAGGACAGCGTGCCGCGCATACGCTCCAGCGCACCCAGCAGGCTGGCGGGCGCGAAGGTGGCGGACGTGTCGGCGCGCAGGTCGCCGCCCGCGATGCGCCCGGCGATCTCCACGGCGTCGCGCGGTTCGCCACCTACGCTGGCGCGGATGCTGCTCATCGAGAACCAGACAATCAGCAATGCAAGCAGGGCGATGACGCCGGACTTGATCAGGTCGCGCTGGAGTTGCGCCTCGAACGCCGCGTCGATGTCGTTGAAATAGGCACCGGACACGAAGTGGATATCCCACGGCTTGTACCAGGCCGAGTAGCTGATCTTGTCGCGCAGCTCGTTGGTCTTGGGCATGATCTGCGTGTACCGGGTCAGGCCATGGCCGTCCTTCGTGTCGGCGTTGAGCATGGCCTGGTAGTGATGGAACCCCTTGCCGTCGAGGTCGTCACCGATGTTGCGGCCGACATCGACGTGACGCAGCGGATGCATGCGCATGGTCAGCGACGAATCGAACGCGAAGACGTAGCCGGAGTTATCCGACCAGCGCATGGCCTCGATATCCTGCAGGGCGTTGACCCTGGCTTCGGCGTCGCTGATGCCGCCCTTCTGCGCGCGCGCATGGTAAGCGTCGGCGATAGCCATCGCCGCCGAGACGTGTTGTTCAAGCGTTTCCGACAGCACGCGCATCTGCACGCGACGGCTTTCGACGCCCGACATGACCGTCTGCGCCACCAGGCCCAGCACGACCACCGTCATCACCATCCACACGCGCGTATTCAGGCGCGTGCGACCGAACCAGTTTTCCACAGCCGACATGACCCATCACCTTCGTATTCCCCGTAGGCGTCTTATCGGCAGAAAAGTGCAAGACTTTACGGAGACGTTATGGCGACGCGGTGCTTTCCGGCCGCCAGTACCTGCTCCGGCATCCCCGGCAACCCGACCACCGCCTCGGTGCCCACCGGCACCACGACATCGGCCTCCACGCCGCCAGGGCCCTTCCGCCAGGCCACCGATGCCTCGCCATAGGGCGTCATGACCGCCGCCGAAGCATGGTCGAGGAACGCCGTCAGCGCCGGCCGGACCGCGAAACGACGCCAGCCCGGCTCCAGCGGCCGCAAGCCAGCCACGTCGCCGAACAGCCAATCGTCGATCGTGCCGAGGAAATAATGCCCACGCGAACGGGAGGCCAGCTTCCAGTGCTCCCAGAGGCTCGTTGCCCCGTTGGCTTGCCAGAAGCCCCAGCTGGGGAAGGTGGTCTGGGTCGCGATCGCCCAGGCCTCGTCGGCATGCCCGTTCGCCGTCAGCATCGGCAGGATCACCTTGGTCGCCAGGGCTCCGGTGTCCAGATGGTCGCCACGCGCCTTCGCATCGTCGGCGACGCCAGCCGCCACCCGCGCAGCCAGCGCATCGGGCACCAGCCCGAAATTCAGCGCCAGCAGGTTGTGCGCCTGCCGGTAACCCGCATCGCCTTCGCCTCGGTAACGCGCGGCGGGGCGGTCGAGAAAGCGCGCATTGAACGCCACGCGGACCTTGTCGGCACTGGCATCGAACGCGGCAGCCTGCACGCCGGACGAAGGTGTCGCCGGCGTATCGCCCACCAGCCGCAGCATCGCCGCCATGGTGCGCTGCATGCCATAGAGGTACGCCGTGGCGGCGACGCGCTTGTCCTCCGGCGCATTCTCGCCACCGGGATCGGTTTCAGGGCTGACCCAGTCGCCAAGCTCGGTATCGGCGATGCCGCCGGGTGAGCGGGCGTCTTCCATCGCGACATAACGCGCGATGCCCGCGACATGCTCCTCGATGGGACGCCGGTCGCCCGCATACGTCCACAAGGCCCATGGGATGAATACGTACGCCGCATGCCAGGTCGGCGCGCGCACGTCGCCCCAGCCGGGGTTGGGCGCAATGAGCAGTGGCGCACCCTCGGCGTTGCGTGCATCGGCGATGTCGCGCAGCCACTTGGCCAGCAAGCGGTCGGCGTCGAGATTGCGCAGGAACATCTCGGCGCCCAGCATGCCATCGCCCGTCCAGCCGTTCTTCTCGTACATCGGCGTGTCGGTGGGAATGCCGTAGAGATTGTTGAGCATCGTGTCCACGGCGGCCTGGTGGATCCAGTTCAGCAGCGGGTTGGCGCTGTCGAAGCGCCCCGTGACGGCGACATCGCTATGCACCACCTGCGCGACGACGGCATCCGCACGCGGCTTGCCACCAGGCCAGCCCTTGACCTGCACATAGCGGAAGCCCTTGTACGAGAAGCGCGGATGCCAGCGCAGGCGGCCACCCGCCAGCGTCAGGCGATCGGTCTGGAAGCCGCTCTTGAAATAGTGATGTTCGTCGCGCGCATCGACCGTGCCGTCCGGCATCAGTTTCTCGCCATAGGTCGCGACGATCGTCGTGCCCGCCGGGCCGCTGACATCGAAGCTCCCCCAACCGGCGATCACGCGCGGAAACGCGAAGACATAGGTGCCGGGCACCGGTTCGCTCACCGAGGTCGCGGCGAGCGTATCGACGACGCGGATGGGCTGCTCCGTCTGCGCGACCAGCCGGCCCTGCGGCGCGGGCAACGTCGCCGCCTGTTTCCAGGCACGTGGCGTCGCGAGCCGCGCATCGTAATGCTCGCCACCGTAGAGATCGTCGAGAAGCGTCGGTCCATCGGCCACGCGCCAGCTGGTGTCGCTGACGACATCGTTCTGGCGGCCATCGGCATAACGGATGCGCAGCAGGGCGCGCATGCGCGGCCGTCCATGCCAGGGCGCACGCTCCCAGTGCCATACATTGGCGTTGGTCAGCCCATAGAAGCCACGCCCCAGCTCCGCACCCAGGGTGTGCTCGCCGCGCGTCAAGGCCACATCGGTGGCGACCACTTCGACGCGCTTCGTGTAATCGGTGAAGCCGGGCGAGAGCACCGCGTCGCTCACGGGCCTGCCGTCGATCGAAAGATCGGCGTAGCCACCGGCCGCGACATACAACGTCGCGCGCTCCACCTCGCCGTCCACGCGGAAGGTCTTGCGCAGCAGCGGAGCCGGCACGCTCTCGTCGCCCTTGCCGATCCAGCGTGCGCCGTGCCAGCCGGTTTCATCGAGCGCCGTGTCGAAGTGCGACGCCACGCTGGCCTTGCCGGCGGATGTGCGGACGTCCACGTGCCAGTCGTAGCGCTGCCCGGCGAGCAGCGCGGGACCGGCGTAATCGATGTCGAACGACCGCGGAGAGTCGACGTCACCGCTGTCCCACACCGTGTCGCCACGCCGGGTCACGACGATGCGGTAGCCGTTCTGCACGGTGCCGTTGGTATCGCTGTGAATGATCCACGAGAACCGTGGCCTGGCGACATCGACGAAGGTGGGTGCATCCGCACGCTCGACGCGTGGCGTGCCCAGGGTCACGGCGGCGTTGGCGATCGGTGCGGCGGACAGGAGGACGCAAGCGACGTAATGGCGAACGGGCAACGGACTGACCTTCATCGGGTGACCCAACGAGCATATCCGGCAGCCAGCCCCCTCCGCATACATCCATCTAACGCCCGAAGGTTTATCCCTTCCCCACCTCGAAGCCCCGGAGCCATGTCATGAAGACCGTTCTCGCCGGTATCGCCCTCGCCGCCGCCCTTTCCGCCACCACGGCCTCCGCCGTACAGCTCGACAGCCTGAAGGGAATGATGGGAGGCGGCTCGCTCACCTCGGGCAGCGCCAGCAACGCCGCCGGCATCCTGCAGTACTGCATGACCAACAACTACCTGGGCGGCGACAGCGGCGCCGCCGGCGTCAAGGACAAGTTGCTGGGCAGCCTGGGTGGCGGTGACCAGAAGGCCGCGAGCAACGACGCGAGTGGATCGTCCACCAACGCGCTGCTCGGCAAGCTTGGCGGCAAGTCGTCCACGCCGGCAGCGACCGCTCCGAGCCAGGACAAGGGATACCTGGACGGCGCCAAGGGCCTGTTGAAGTCCAGCGACGGCAAGACCCTGGATCTTTCCGGGGGCGGGTCCAACGCGGGCGGGACAGGCGACCTCAAGGCCCAGCTCACCCGCAAGGTGTGCGACGCCGTCCTGAAGCAGGGCAAGAGCATGCTGTCCAAGTAAGCGAGCGCTGCGCCGAGCCCTGGCGTGGCGATTCAAGGACATAGTGCGAACCCTACATATTGTGTGTTGACCGCCCGGGCTGCCGCCTATATGGTGTGTCCCGTTGGTGTCCGGAGAGGCGCGACTGCCCGTCGGACTTAATAGGGAATCCGGTGCGAATCCGGAACTGCCCCGCAGCGGTAAGTGGAAACGACCCCGTTCAATGCACTGGTCCTCGGCGACTGGGAAGCGACGGGTAGGAGGGCCGCAAGGCCCACGTCCACGAGTCCGAAGACCTGCCAACAGTCGGCGCCTCATCGGTGCCGATTGTGGTGACGGCTTCCGCGGGGAAGCACGTCGCGGACCGGAGCCGCCATGGGCGTGTTCCGTCGCGACTTTTCCCGTATCGCCTGACCCGCTTCGAGCCCCGTCCGAGGGAACGGGTGTTTGAACCAGGCCACGGGGCTGACAACACAATGACGACGATGGATTCCGCAGCGCGCGAGCGCACCGAGACGGCCGATGCAGCCGTCACCCCCTCCGCAGCAACCGACAAGGCGCCTGCCGCCGGCTACAAGAACGACGCGCCACCCGCTTTCGCCCTCACCCCGCCGCACAACCCCGGCCAGATGCGCGTCACCAAGCGCAACGGCGGCCAGGAAGTCGTCGACGTCAACAAGATCGTGCGCGCGGTGACCCGCAGCGCCGACGGCCTGTATGCCGTCGACCCGATGCGCGTCGCGCTGAAGACGATCGGTGGCCTCTACGACGGTGCCACCACGCAGGAACTCGACCAGCTGTCGATCCGCACTTCCGCGGCGCTCACCGCCGAGGAACCGGAGTACGGCCAACTCGCCGCGCGCCTGCTCGCCGCCTTCGTCGACAAGGAAGTGTCCGGACAGGACATCCACTCCTTCTCGCAGTCGATCTCCACCGGCTTCGACCTCGGCATCCTCAATGAGCGCCTGCGCGACTTCGTGCAGGTGAACGCGCGCAAGCTCAACGATGCCATCGACGCCACGGCGTCGCGCCGTTTCGAGTACTTCGGCCTGCGCACGGTGTACGACCGTTACCTGCTGCGCCATCCGACCAAGCGCTTCGTCATCGAGACGCCGCAGTACTTCTTCATGCGCATCGCCTGCGCGCTCGGCGGCAACGACGTGGCCGAGACGCTCGAGCTGTACCGCATGCTCTCGTCGCTGGAATACCTGGCCAGCTCGCCGACCCTGTTCAACGCCGGCACGGCGCATGAACAGCTGTCCTCGTGCTTCCTGCTGGACTCGCCGCAGGACGCGCTGGAATCCATCTACGCCAAGTACGGCGACGTGGCCCAGCTGTCGAAGTTCGCCGGCGGCATCGGCCTCGCCTATTCGCGCATCCGTTCGCGTGGCTCGCTGATCAAGGGCACCAACGGCCACTCGAATGGCCTCGTGCCGTGGCTGAAAACGCTGGACGCTTCCGTCGCGGCGGTGAACCAGGGTGGCAAGCGCAAGGGCGCGGCCTGTGTGTATCTGGAATCGTGGCACGCCGACATCGAGGAGTTCCTCGAACTGCGCGAGAACACCGGTGACGATGCACGCCGCACGCACAACCTGAATCTCGCCAACTGGGTGCCGGACCTCTTCATGCGCCGCGTGGAAACGGATGGCGACTGGTCGCTGTTCGATCCGAAGATCGTGCCGCACTTCGTCGACACCTGGGGCGCCACCTTCGACGCGGCCTACGAGAAGGCCGAGGCCGAAGGTCTCGCCGCCAAGTCGATCAAGGCGCGCGAGCTCTATGCACGCATGCTGCGTTCGCTGGCGCAGACCGGCAACGGCTGGATGACCTTCAAGGATCGTTCGAACGCCACCAGCAACCAGACCGCGCGTCCCGAGAACGTCATTCACCTCTCGAATCTCTGCACCGAGATCCTGGAAGTGACCTCGGAAGGCGAAACGGCGGTGTGCAACCTCGGCTCGATCAACCTCGCCCGCCACGTGGTGGACGGCCAGTTCGACTACGAGAAGCTGTCGACCACCGTCCGCACGGCCGTGCGCCAGCTGAACCGGGTCATCGACCTCAACTTCTACCCGATCGCCACGGCGAAGACGGCGAACATGAAGTGGCGTCCGGTCGGCCTCGGCGTGATGGGCCTACAGGACGTTTTCTTCAAACTGCGCCTGCCGTTCGATTCGGACGAGGCTCGCGCGCTGTCGACGCGCATCGCGGAAGAGATTTATTTCCACGCGCTGTCGATGTCGAACGAGATCGCCGAGCGCGATGGCGCGCATCCGGGCTTCGAGGAAACCCGTGCCGCCAACGGCGAGATGCAGTTCGATTACTGGCCGGCGTCGACGCCGACCGGCAAGGACGCGCGTTGGGCCGACCTGCGCGAGAAGATCAAGGCGAAGGGCCTGCGCAACTCGCTGCTGATCGCCATCGCGCCGACGGCGACCATCGCTTCCATCGCGGGTTGCTACGAGTGCATCGAGCCGCAGGTGTCGAATCTGTTCAAGCGCGAGACGCTGTCGGGCGACTTCCTGGTCGTTAACCGCTACCTCGTCGAGGAGCTGAAGACGCTGGGCCTGTGGACTGCCGAAGTACGCGACCAGATCAAGCTCGCCGAAGGCTCCGTGCAGGGCATCGCCTCGATCCCCGCCGAGCTGCGCGCCGTGTACCGCACCACCTGGGAACTGCCGCAGAAGGCGCTGATCGATCTCGCCGCGGCGCGCGGTGCCTACATCGACCAGAGCCAGTCGCTGAACCTGTTCATGGAGAACCCGAACATCGGCCAGCTCTCCTCCATGTACATGTACGCGTGGAAATCGGGCATCAAGACGACCTACTACCTGCGCTCGCGCCCGGCCACGCGCATCGCCAAGACCACGGTGAGCTCGTCGGCGGCCGCACCGGCGCCGACCGCACCGGTGATCGACGCGCAGGAACAGGCGGAAGCGGCGGTGTTCTGCTCGCTGGAGAACCCCGAGTACTGCGAAGCCTGCCAGTAAAAAGAAAGGAAATGTGGGAGCCGCTTCAGCGGCGAAAAGCCAACGGAGCGGTTTAGCCGAAAGGCTATCGCCGCTGAAGCGGCTCCCACAGATACAGCGAACGCTCCATCCGACGCAGGCGCGATCCCGCGCCGCTCACATTTTCCAGAGGTACCCGATGTCCGCTTCCCCGATCACCCGCGATACCCACATCCTCGATCCCGGCTTCGAGCTGACCCTGCGGCCGATGAAGTACCCGCAGTTCTATGAGATGTATCGCGCTGCCATCCGCAATACGTGGACGGTGGAGGAAGTGGATTTCTCGCTCGACACGACCGACCTCAACAAGAAGATGTCCGATGCGGATCGCCACCTGATCCACCGCCTCGTGGCGTTCTTCGCCACCGGCGACACCATCGTGTCGAACAACCTCGTGCTGAATCTCTACCAGCACATCAATTCGCCTGAAGCGCGCATGTTCCTCTCGCGCCAGCTGTACGAGGAAGCGCTGCACGTGCAGTTCTACCTCACGCTGCTCGACACCTATATCCCCGAGCCCTCGGAGCGAAACAAGGCGTTTGCGGCGATCGAGAGCATCCCCTCGATCCGCCAGAAGGGTGAGTTCTGCTTCAAGTGGATCGATTCCATCCAGAACCTCAACCGCCTGGAAACGCGCGAGCACCGCCGCCAGTTCCTGCTCAACCTGATCTGCTTCGCCGCATGCATCGAGGGCCTGTTCTTCTTCGCCGCGTTCGCCTATGTGTACTACCTGCGTTCGCGTGGCCTGCTGCATGGCCTGGCATCGGGCACGAACTGGGTGTTCCGCGACGAATCCGGCCACATGGCGTTCGCCTTCGAGGTGGTGCGCACGGTGCGCGAGCAGGAGCCAGACCTCTTCGACGACGAGATGCGCCAGCAGGTGGAAGCCATGCTCGAAGATGCGATCGCCTGCGAAACGCAGTTCGCGGCGGACGTTCTCTCCGGTGGCGTTGCCGGCCTGTCGGTGAACGACATGCGCCAGTACCTCGAATACTGCGCGGACCAGCGCCTGGTCCAGCTCGACATGCCGAAGAAGTACGGCGCGAAGAACCCGTTCGACTTCATGGACCTGCAGGACGTCCAGGAACTGACCAACTTCTTCGAGCGCCGCGTGTCCTCGTACCAGGTCGGTGTGCAGGGCGAAGTCGCTTTCGACCAGTCGTTCTGATGCTTCCGGTCGTGCCGCACACCGGTAGGAGCGCGCAGGCCGCGCTCCTACAATGTGTCGTCGCCGACAGGAAATCGCCATGACCAGCATCGACCGCCCCACCGAGGCTCGTGTCCTCGAGATCGTCTTCCCCGACCACACCAACCACCTCGGCACGCTGTTCGGCGGCCAGGCGCTGGCATGGATGGACAAGGCGGCCTTCCTGGCCGCTTCGCGCTACTCGCGGCAGATCGTCGTCACCGCCCGCTCCGAACAGGTCGACTTCCACGTGCCGGTACGCAAGGGCCAGATGGTGGAACTGATCGCCACGGTGGTCTCGGTCGGCCGCACGTCGATGAAGATCGACGTGGCGATGTACACCGAGGACCTCCTCACCGGCGCCCGTGAGCTGTGCACGCGCGGCACGTTCACCATGATCGCGCTGGACAGCGACCTCAAGCCGACGGCGGTACAGCCTCTTTCCGCAGCTTGACTTAGAGTGCACTCGAAGGCGTACGCTCTTCGAATGCCACATTCGATGACCATCGCCGAGGCCGCTCTCGCCACCGGCCTCACCACCCATACGCTCCGTTATTACGAGCAGATCGGCCTGATCGACCCCGTGCCGCGGCGCAGCGGACAGCGCGTCTACGGCGAGGCCGAGATGCGCTTCATCCACTTCGTGCTGCGCCTTCGTGGCACCGGCATGTCCATGCGCGACATCCAGGAATACGTGCGCCTTCGCCGCCTGGGTGAAACGCCGGAAAGCATCCGCCTGCGCGGCGACCTGCTGGCCCGGCACGCCGCCTACCTGCGCGGACAGCTGACCGACCTGACCGAGACGATCTCACGGCTGGACGAGAAGATCGCCCTCTATCGCTCGATCTACCCCGACGAAGACATCCCATCCCCCGTCGAGGCGCCCGCGACGGCGCCCCCGGCGAATGCCCCCTCGAACCGAAGGAAAGAAGCATGATCACCCGCAAACTCGGCAAGCACGGCCCGGACGTTTCGATTCAGGGTCTTGGCTGCATGGGCATGAGCGAGTTCTACGGCGCAGGCGACGAGAAGGAATCGATTGCCACGCTCGAACGCGCGCTGGAGCTCGGCATCAACTTCTGGGACACCTCGGACGCCTACGGCCCGCATACCAACGAGGAACTGATCGGCCGCACGCTCGCCGGGCGCCGCGACAAGGTGTTTCTCGCGACCAAGTTCGGCATCGTGCGCGACCCCAACGATCCGCTGAAGCGCGGCATCAGCGGCCGTCCGGAATACGTGCGCCAGTCCGTCGAAGGCAGCCTTCGCCGCCTCAAGACCGACTACATCGATCTCTACTACCAGCACCGCGTCGATCGCACCGTGCCGATCGAGGAAACGGTCGGCGCGATGGCCGACCTCGTGAAGGAAGGCAAGGTGCGTCACCTCGGCTTGTCCGAGGCATCGGCCGAATCGATCCGCAAGGCATCGAAGGTGCACCAGATCGCCGCGCTGCAAAGCGAATACTCGCTGTGGACGCGCGACCCGGAGACCACCGGCACGCTCGCCGCCTGCCGCGAAAACGGTATCGCGCTGGTCGCCTATAGCCCCCTGGGCCGCGGCTTCCTCACCGGCGCGATTACCAAGCCGGAAGACTTCGCCGAAGACGATTACCGCCGCCTCAATCCGCGTTTCCTCGGCGAGAATTTCGCGAAGAACCTCGCCATCGTCGAGAAGGTGAAGACGATCGCCTTCGACCGCGGCTGCACGCCCGGCCAGCTGGCCCTGGCCTGGGTGATCGCCAAGGGCGACGACATCGTGCCGATCCCGGGCACGAAGCGGGTGAAGTACCTGGAGGAGAACGCCGGGGCCGTGGACTTCCAGCTCAGCCCGTCCGACGTCGCGGAAATCGACGCCGTCTTCCCGCCGGATTCGGCGGCAGGCGACCGTTACGCCTCCAACATGATGGGCTCCGTCAACGCCTAAGTGCTTGGCTTATAATGGCGGTTTGTTCGCAGCAGCAAACCGCCATGTCGTCCCCCGATCACTCGCCGCTGGGCAAGGCCACGGTCTACGCCGACCGTTATGACGCCAGCCTGCTCTTCCCGATTCCCCGCCAGGGCAAGCGCGACGAGATCGGCGTGTCCGGCGATACCCTGCCGTTCCATGGCGTGGACGTCTGGAATGGCTACGAGCTGTCCTGGCTGGACACGCGCGGCAAGCCCGTGGTCGCCGTGGCGGAATTCCGCTTTCCGGCGACGACGCCGAACATCGTGGAATCCAAGTCCTTCAAGCTCTACCTGAACAGCTTCGCGCAGGAGCGCATGGCCGATGCCGCGCAGGTACGCGAGACCCTGGTCCGCGACCTGTCCGCCGCCGCGGGTGGCCCGGCAGAGGTCATCCTGCGCGCACCGAACGACCTCGACGGCACGTCGCTGGGCGAGCCGGAAGGCGCCCTCCTCGATGCGCAGGAACTGGATTTCGACAGCTACGGCCCGCCCCGCCCCGACTTCCTCGGCACCCACGAGGGCGACGCGCGTGAAGTCCTGGTTTCCCATCTGCTGCGTTCCAACTGCCCGGTGACCGGCCAGCCCGACTGGGGCAGCGTGCAGATCGCCTATACGGGCGCGCCCATCGACCGTGCCGGCCTGCTGCGTTACCTCGTTTCATTCCGCAGCCATACCGAATTCCACGAGCAGTGCGTCGAGCGGATCTTCATGGACATCCAGGCGCGTTGCGCGCCGCGCGAGCTGTCGGTGTATGCGCGCTACACGCGCCGAGGCGGCCTCGACATCAATCCTTTCCGCAGCACCGATCCCGCCGCCGTGCCGGAAAATCCTCGCGGTGCGCGCCAATGATGAATGGCGCATTCGTGCGTTCTTCATTGGTCTTGCCTTTAGTTGTGTAGCCTGTACCCTGCGGCGGCCAAGGGGAACGATCCTGACGCCCCGTCCGTTCGAATCAGATAAGCCATTCCGGAATCCAGACATGAAGCTTTCCTTCCGCTCGTCCGCCCTCTGCACGGCCACCGTCGCCGGCCTGCTGGTCCTCACCGCCTGCGGCAAGAAGGAAGAGCAGCAGAACACCGCCCCGGCCGCCGCCTCAACGGCTCCGGCCACGCCCGCCCCGGCGGCCCCGGCACCGGCCCCCGCGACCACCGCGGCCGCCGCCCCGGCTCCCGCCGCGCCACCGGCCGCCGCCCCGGCCGCGCCCGTCGCCGCCAGCGACACGCTGAAAGTCGGTTCGGTCACGCTCGGCAGCGCCGTGGGCGCCGACAAGAAGGTCGCCAAGGCGAAGAACGCCTTCCTGCCCACCGACAAGACCATCTTCGCCTCGGTGGCCACCGAAGGCACCACCGCCGGCGCCACGCTGAACGCGAAGTGGACCTACCAGGACGGCGACACCACCACCA
>DATNJP010000404.1:0-4139 GCA_035603855.1 Luteibacter sp.
ATCTTCACCGGTCCGCAGAACTCGGCCGCGTATTTCGAGCAGATCGATCGCTTCCTTCGCCTTGCGCTGGGCGACGAAGTGGCAAAGCACTACAAGATCATCATCGACGATCCGGCCGCGGTCGCCCACGCGATGGTCTCCGGTATCGACAAGGTGCGTAACCACCGCCTGGACAACAAGGACGCGTTCTTCTTCAACTGGGCACTGGATATCCCGCTGTCGTTCCAGCAGCCGTTCCGTCCCACGCACGAAGCCATGGCCGGGCTGGCGCTGCATCGCGATCGTCCGCGCCACGAACTGGCCGCCGATCTGCGCCGCGCGTTCTCCGGCATCGTCGCCGGTAACGTCAAGGAAGAAGGCGTCAAGGCGATCGAGACGTACGGCCCGTTCGTGATCGATGGCGAAACCGAGATCATGCGCGCACTCGACGACCTGCTGAAGGCGTTCGTGGCGCAACATCGCATGAAGCTCCCGGGTGGCACCGCGTACGAACCCTGCTACGTGGTCCGGACGTGAAGCCGTGGCCGGTGCGTATGACGCACCGGCCATCCGGTCGCTGAACGTGACGCGGGGCGGAGCGTCCCGCGTCACATGGTCTAGACGGTAGGGCGCGCGACGATGCGGCACACAGGCCCATCGCGGAGACGCCCATGTTGATCACCATCCTTCTCATCGTCCTGATCCTCGCCCTGATCGGCGGCCTTCCGACCTGGGGTTATTCCAGCGGATGGGGTTACGGTCCCAGTGGCGGTATCGGCGTCATCCTCGCCATTGTTCTGGTCTGCTGGCTGCTTGGCGTATTCTGATCGGCCCGTGCCCAGGTGGACGGCGTCCGAGCGGCGCCGTCCACTGCCCGCGGCCGAAGACGCCCGAAGGGCGCCGCTGGAGTCAGTCATGCCACGACCGCATCGTCCCGTTCCCGATACCGACACACCGTCGCCAGGCACATCGCCGCCGCCGTTCGACCATGAACCGGTAGAGCGTCCCGGACCCGATCCGGATACCGATGGCGAGCCGGTAGAGACCTGATGGCACTTCGTCGACCGCGTTGGCCCGGCACTGTACTTCCCCGATCGTTCTTCCATCGCGATGCGCGGGTCGTCGGCCCCCAACTACTGAACAAGGTCCTGGCCAGCGCCGATGGACGAGCAGGCCGCATCGTCGAGGTCGAGGCGTACTGTGGCGCCTTCGATCCAGCGGCGCACACGTTCCGCGGCAAGACCAAGCGGAACGAAGTGATGTTCGGCCCGCCGGGACACATGTATGTCTACTTCACCTATGGGATGCACTGGTGCTGCAACACCGTGTGCGGCGAGGACGGCGAAGGTACGGGCGTGCTCATCAGGGCGCTGGAGCCGCTCGCCGGCATCGAGCTGATGCGCGAGGCGCGGCCCAAGGTGCGGCGCGACCGTGAGCTATGCAGTGGGCCCGCGCGCCTGACCCAGGCGCTGGGCATCACCGGTGCCCAGAACGGTATCGACCTGGTTCGCGCGCGCGATGGCTACACCGTTGTCGACGACGGCACCCCTGCGCCCGAGAACGTCCCGGGCTCGGCGCGCATCGGTATTCGAGAAGGCAAGGACCTGCTGTGGCGGTGGTTCGTAGCGGGCAACCCGCACGTTTCCCGGGCCTGAATCGGCCCGGTCGCGTGAGCGGCGCCATCTTGGCCCGTGATCCGCCGCGGTATACGCTCCACCCGTATGTTGACAAGGAGCACCCCATGAAGCGCATCGCCGCTGCCCTCATCGTTACCCTGCTGGCCGCAGGAAGCGCCATCGCCGATACCGCGCGTTTCGGTTCGCAGGTCATTACCACGGGGGATAGCGAAGGGCGCTTGCGCCAGATCGCCGGAAAGCCCGATCGCGAGACGCCCATCGAATCTCGGCGCGGCGGGCTCGAGGGCTATCGCCTCGAGTACTTCCAGCGCGGCAAGTCGATCCAGATCGAAGTGGTCAACGGTCGTGTCAGGTCGATCACGCAGATAGACAGTTGAGGATTCCGGGGGCGCTACGCGCCCGCGTGAAAACGTCTTCACGCCATCGTGAGACGGTCGCGGCTAGGTTTCCCTGCTGGAATTGGGGACATCCATGACACGCGACGACATCGACGAGCTTCGGCGCAGCCATGAGCAGTTCCACCTGCTCGTACAGGGCGTCGCCGACTATGCGATCTACATGCTCGACCCGAATGGCCAGGTGTCCAGTTGGAATTCCGGTGCCGAGCGCATCAAGGGCTATCTCCCCGACGAAATCATCGGCACGCATTTTTCAGCGTTTTACACGCCGGAAGACGTGGCGCGCAGGGAGCCCTGGAACAATCTCCGCGTCGCGAGGGAAGTCGGGCGGCTGGAGACCGAGGGTTGGCGCGTTCGCAAGGATGGCACCCGGTTCTGGGCCCATGTCATCCTCGACCGGATCAACGACGACTCTGGCGTGTTCGTCGGTTTCGCCAAGGTGACTCGTGACGTGACCGAACAGCGCAATGCGGCACGTGCGCTGGAACAGGCGCGTGAGGCGCTGTTCCAGTCGCAGAAACTGGAAGCCGTCGGGCAGCTCACAGGCGGGGTGGCCCATGACTTCAACAATCTGCTCATGGCGATCCACGGCAATCTCGAGATGCTCACCCAGCGCGACGATCTTCCGCCCAAGGCGAATACGTTGGTCGCGAATGCCTTGAATGGCGTGCGCCGGGGCGTGGCGTTGACCCAGCGCATGCTGGCGTTCGCCCGCCGCCAGCAGTTGCACCTGTCGCCGGTCATCGTTGCCGACCTCGTCTACGGAATGTCCGATCTCATGCGGACATCGCTGGGACCGGCGGTGCTCGTCGAGGCCAGTTTTCCATTGTCGTTACCCGCCGTCATGGCGGACGCCAACCAGTTGGAACTGTGCCTGCTGAACCTCGCGGTCAATGCGCGCGACGCCATGCCGGACGGCGGGACGGTATCCATTTCGGGGCGCGTCGAAAGCGTTCGCGAGAGAGATGCCCGGGGCCTCGATCCCGGCGAATACGTCAAGTTGTCCGTGGCCGACACAGGCGAGGGCATGGACGCCGAAACGCTCGCGAAGGCGACGGAACCGTTCTTCACCACGAAAGGCGTGGGCAAGGGTACGGGGCTCGGTCTGTCAATGGTGCATGGCATCGTGCAGCAGTGCGGTGGTGCGTTGCTATTGAGCAGCACGCCCTCCGGTGGCACCACCGTCGACCTCTGGTTGCCCGTGGCGATACACGTGGGATCGTCTGCGGCGAATGACGTGGTGCGTGATCCTCCTGCCGCACCGGTGACGGCGGCAGGCAAGTCGATTCTCGTTGTCGACGACGATCCCCTCGTCCTGTCGACGACCGTTGAGATGCTTTGTTTCGCCGGTTATGACGCCGTGGGCGCCGCTTCCGCGAAGCAGGCGCTGAACCTGCTCGGCGCATCGCCCGGGATATCCGTCGTGGTCACCGACCATGCAATGCCAGGCATGACCGGTCTGGAACTCGCCGCCCAGCTCGCTGAAAGCCATCCCAGCATGCATGTGATCCTGGCCAGCGGTTATGCCGAGCTGCCCGACGAGACGCCGGGGGTCCGGTCACGCCTGCAGAAGCCTTATGGAAGGTCGGAGTTGCTGGCAGCGATCCGCCAGAACTAAGGTCGCAGCGTTATATACTGGGCGGTCGCCTCCTGCCCAACGACCATGACTTCAACTTCCCGCTGGAACCAGCAATGGTTCTTCAACGTTCGCGGCGACGTGCTCTCCGGACTCGTCGTCGCGCTGGCGCTCATTCCTGAAGCGATCGCCTTTTCCATCATCGCCGGTGTCGATCCCAAGGTCGGCCTCTACGCCTCGTTCTCGATGGCGGTCGTCATCGCCTTCGCGGGTGGCCGGCCCGCCATGATCTCGGCGGCGACCGGCGCCATGGCCTTGCTGATGGTCGGGCTGGTCAAGACGCATGGCTTGCAGTACCTGTTCCTGACGACGATCGCGACCGGCGTTTTCCAGATCGTCGCGGGGGCCCTGAAGCTCGGGTCGTTGATGCGCTTCGTATCGCGTTCGGTGGTCACCGGCTTCGTGAACGCGCTCGCCATCCTGATCTTCATGGCGCAGTTACCCGAACTTATCGGCGTGTCGTGGCTGGTTTATCCGATGGTCGCCGCG